>JBKJIS010000180.1:0-6750 GCA_046598305.1 Thiobacillus sp. | reverse complement strand
AGCATCAGCCCCAGCGGAAAAATGCCGGTGCTGATCGAGCGCGATTTGATTTTGACCGAGTCCAACATCATCAATGAATACATTGATGAACGCTTTCCACATCCGCAGCTGATGCCACCGGATCCTGTCATGCGCGCGCGTGCCCGGCTGGTGCTGTTTAACTTCGAGCATGACTTGTTCACCCACGTGAACACCCTGGAGCACAGCCTTGGCAAAGGTTCGGATAAGGCGCGCGTGGAAATCCGTGACAGCCTGTCGCAACTCACGCCCATCCTGACCAAGCAGAAGTATTTGATGAACGATGAGTTTTCCATGCTGGATGTGGCGATTGCCCCGCTGTTGTGGCGGCTTGAGCATTACAGCATTGAGCTGCCGAAAGTGGCCGCACCCGTGCTCAAGTACCGCGAGCGTCTGTTCAGTCGTCCCGCTTTCATCAGCGCGCTGACGCCCACTGAAAAAGCGTTGCGCAAGTAAAAGGGCAGGGCATTGGCCGAAATATCAACCAAACCCTATCTGATCCGTGCACTCTATCAATGGTGTGCGGATGCGGGGTATACCCCGCAATTGCTGGTTGCGGTAGATAACCATACGCGGGTGCCGCAAGCCTTTGTAAAAGAGGGCAAAATCGTCATGAATATCAGCGCGGGCGCAACTCGCAACCTCAAACTGGATAACGACTGGATCCAGTTTTCAGCACGCTTCGGGGGAATTTCGCATGAAATTTCCATACCGGTTGATCGAGTTGCCGCCATTTTCGCGCGCGAAAACGGACAGGGTTTGCATTTTGAACCTATCAATGCAGGTGAGTCGCCCGATGACCCTGGATCGCCTCCCTCACCGGGCGATGCACCGGTTCCTCCCAAGGGCAAACCCACGTTAAAAGTCGTCAAGTAAGTAGTGAATCTAGCGGCGACATCGTTATAATGTCGCCCGCGTTGCCGCTTTAGCTCAGATGGTAGAGCAACCGCCTTGTAAGCGGTAGGTCGTCAGTTCGATTCCGACAAGCGGCACCACCCAAACCATTAAAACCCGCATCCAGCAATGGTATGCGGGTTTTTCATTTTTTGGTTGGGATGTTCGGTGGGGGCAATGGCTGACTTACGGTGCCCTAATTCCAGTTTGCAAAAGAAGCAAGACGCGAAGGCAAGCCGAAGACAGTGCTGTAGCACGGCAGAGCGTGGTTGTTGCCGATTTATCGGCTTTACAACCACGGCCTCCCCCTTGCGGGGACAACCACGGCCTACCCTTCGCGGATAAGGCGCAGCCGACAAAGTATCGGTTCTATTGCAAACTGGAATTACTCAATTCCCAGCCGTTCCAGCCTATAGCGCAGGCTGCGAAAGGTGACGCCGAGCACACGGGCGGCGGCAGTTTTGTTAAAGCGTGTCTGCTCCAGGGCCTCGAGAATTGCAACGCGTTCCATTTGGTCCAGGTAATTCTGCAAGGGGTATTTTGTGCCGGGAGTGTCACTATCCGGCGGCAGGTTGGGAGCAAGGCTGAGGTCGTCTGCCATGATCAGTTGGCCTTCACACAGGGCCAATGCACGTTCAAGTGTATTTTCCAGTTCCCGTACGTTTCCGGGGAAGGCATAGGCGCGCAAGGATTTTTCGGCTTCACGATCGAGTTTGACCTGATTGCCGCCCAATTTATTGAGCAGGAAGCGCGCCATCTCAGGAATGTCTTCAGCTCTATCACGCAGGCTGGGCATGACCAGGTCGATGACATTCAGGCGGTAATATAAATCTTGTCGAAAATGGCCAGTTTCAACCCGTGTCGAGAGATTCTGGTGGGTGGCGCTGATGATGCGCACGTCGACAGGTTCTTCCACGGTCGCCCCAAGTTTGCGGACCTTTTTTTCCTGCAACACGCGTAGCAACTTCACCTGCATGGAAAGGGGCAGGTCAGCCACTTCATCGAGAAACAACGTGCCGCCGTCCGCAGCCTGGAAGAAGCCGTTACGATCGGTATCCGCGCCGGTGAATGCTCCTTTGCGGTATCCAAAAAACTCGCTTTCCATCAGGGTTTCTGGAATGGCGCCGCAGTTGACCGCTACAAATGCGCCTTCTGCACGATTGCCCAACTGATGAATGAGCCGGGCAGCAAGTTCTTTTCCGCTACCCGATTCGCCTGAAATGTGGACCGGTGCCTGCGTGCGTGCGAGTTTGGTGATGCGGGTGCGGATGTCCTGCATGACGCCTGACTCGCCAATCAATTGGCGAGTAGGGTCATTCGATTGAGCGGGCTCGGGAATTTTGAGTGCCGATTTGATCAGGGTACGTAATTGATTAAGTGCGACCGGTTTGGACAAGTAATCGAACGCACCTGCTTTGAGCGCGGCTACGGCGTTGCCCGCGTTACCAAAAGCTGTGATCACGGCCACCGGAACAGGGTGCGGCAGTGCGCTGGCGCTGGCAATTACATCCAGGCCTTCACCATCAGTCAGCCGCATGTCTGTCAGACAGAGGTCGTAATGCACTTTCGATAAACGCTCCCGTGCTTCAGCGACACTGAGGGCTCGATCCGTCTCGAGCCCCATCTTGACCAGCGTGAGTTCCATCAGATCAAGCAGGTCGGGCTCGTCGTCAACCAGAAGAATACGGGGGGGAACTGCCATCATCAGTTATTCCCTTTCAGGCCAAGCCGGAAGCAGGCGCCAATTGTTCCCGGCAGGAAGCTCAGTTCAGCGTGGTTGGCCTCGGCCAACTCGCGGGCAAGGAAGAGGCCGAGGCCCGTTCCCCGTGCATCGGTGGTGAAAAAAGGCTCAAACAGTTTCCCCTGGTGCGCTGGGGGCAGGCCGGGCCCATCATCCTGAATTTCAATGTGCACGCGGCCTTCCTGCTTCAGCAGGCGGAAGTGAAGGCTTCCGGCCTGCTTTTGGCTAAATCGCCAGGCATTGCGCAGCAAGTTCCACACGATTTGGCGCAGGTGGTCGGGATCAAACTGAAAATGTACGGATTCGCTCATGCTAATTATGACGGCGTCTGCCGGGATTTCTTCAGTTTGAAGCAGCTCTTCGAGCAGGGATGCGAGGGTCTTTTCGTCAAAACCAATCGGCTTGAGGCGGTCACGGCGATTCAGCGTCAGGACCTCTTCCACCAGCCGGTTAAGCCGACACGCATTGTTTTCAATGATGTCAGCCAAACGGGATTGCACCGGGTCGTGAGTTTCTTCGAGCAATAGTTGAGCAGCATGGCTAATGGCCGACAGCGGATTGCGAATTTCGTGCGCAATGTTGGCAGTCAGCCGCCCCAGCGCAGCCAGCTTGAGTCGTTGTGCTGCCTGCTCGGCCAGGTTTTGATCCTCCAGTACCAGCACCCGGCTTTTTTCTGACGTGGCGAGGGGGATGCAACGTACCTTTAATTGTGCAACCGGCGTGCTCAGGGCGATGGCAGTCCCGGGATTAAACGGGCGCGACAGAATACGCGCCAGTTCGGGCGAACAGTCATCAAGCCGGGTTACGCCAGGCTTCACCGGTGTGGCAATTCCAAGGAGTGCCAGAGCGCGGGCGTTGGCGTGGCGAATAACGCCATCTTCCTGCAGCGCCAGCAGACCATTGGGCGAATTATCAATTGCAACCGCGTTGATACGGTTCAGCAATGCCAGCTCATCAGCTTGTCGTTGCGCCAATTGCTCGGAGTGTAGTGCGCGGCGGGTGAGCTCGTGCGCCAGCCAGCCAATAGCGAAATATCCAGCACTTAAGAGGCCGACCTGAAAAAAACCGTCAACATTCTGGCCGTGCCGGAGAACATTAAAGCTGTGTTGCAAGAGCAGCGCAATGGACGCCATCGCCGCGTAGAGCAGGGTTAACCGGCCGCTCCCGACCAACCCGCCCGAGGCAATGGAAATCACCAGCAACAGCCCCATGGCGTCTGCCAGGCGGTCACTTGTCATCATCATCAACATCACAAAAATGATGTCGGCTGTGATGTGTGCACTCAGTTGAATTTGAAAATTGGGCCAGCGTGCGCGTATGCCCAAGACAAAAAACGCAGCAATGATCAGATAGGTGTACGCGACGCTTTGAAATTGTGACCCTGCGCCGATGTGAAATAAATCAGAGCCGCTAAAGAGCATCCCCGTAACAACGAGCGCCATCGCCAGAGACAATCGATACAAATTGAAGTAATCGAGGCTGCGCCAATGCGACGCAAAGTAGCTTTGTGTGGCGAGCGGCATGGGACGCGCCGCCAGGCTCATAACTTGCCAAGCTTTTGGTGTTCGGGGGTGCAGTAGAATTCGCCTGCGGAGTAGATGGCATCGCTACGGGGCAGGTTTACCGCGCAATGAGCGCATTTCACCATGGTCTCGACGGCTTTTTTGTCTGCCGGTGAGGGTGGGTTGTTGAGTGAACGCCGGTAGGCGCGTATCAGCCCCCACACCACAAACCCAATCGCAAGTAACAGCAGAATCTTGAAAATGCCCACGCTAAAATCTCCCCAAAACGATACGGAGCCTAGCATACATCGCACACCAGGTAGAGGGCCCTACAGGCATTCATCGAGGCTGTCTGTCTGGGCGGTGATGTTCGAGCTGTGGACTGCCCCGTGTCCAGCAGGCATTCCAGGGACAGTCCAGTTTCGTATTTGGTTTGTGACTGTATCGAGGGGCGTTCTTTATTGCGTGTGTGTTCGGCGTGCATTTTTACCAACCTTGGCATAAAGCAGGGTGCATTCAGCATTAAAGTATTTTTCTTATCAAGTGCTTCGCAAGAATTTTGATTCTGATTTGGGCTGCATGCATGGTGTAACATTCGTACTATAAAATTTCCACAAATCTGGATGAAGATGATGATGAAAATGCACGGTTTTAAAAAATTGTATTTGCCATTGCTTGTTGCAGCATTGCTTGTAGGTTGTGGCGATAAAAAAGATGGCGCGGCGACAGAAGATAAAAAAGCAACTCAGGTCGCAGCCAAGGTCAACGGCACCGAGATCACCGCTGGTCAGGTGGATTTTGCGTTGCAGCGCGTTCCGAATCTGAGCACGGAACAATCCAGGGCAGCGTCGCTGCAAGTAGTACGCAATCTGGTGGATCAGGAGGTTATCGCGCAAAAGGCGGAGAGCGACAAACTGGATCGCGATCCCGAAGTGGTGCAGGCGCTGGATGCAGCACGCCGCCAAATTCTGGCCGAGGCTTATATGACCCGCAAGCTGGGTACCCCGGCTGAACCGAGCGATACGGAAGTGTCTGATTATTATGACAAGCATCCGGAGTTGTTCGCCAAGCGCAAAATTTATCGTTTGCAGGAAATCGGAATCACAGCGCCAAAAGAAAAGCATGAGGCGATTCGCGCCCAGCTTAGTGCATCAAAGACGCTGAATGATTTTGCCGCTTGGCTCAAGGCTGAAAACCTGCCGATTAAGGTGGGGCAGGGCGTTAAGACGGCAGAGCAGTTACCCCTTGATCTGTTGCCTAAGCTTGCACAGATGCCGAATGGTCAGGCTATCGTGGTGAATTCGCCGGATGGCCTGCTGGTGATCGTGTTGGCTGAATCGCAGATGCAGCCGAAAACTCTGGAGCAGACGAAGCCCGATATTGCCCGTCTGTTGCAGATGCAAGCACGGCAGAAAGCCGCCAAGAACGAACTGGATGCGCTGAAAGCGGCTGCCAAGATCGAATATTTGGGTGAGTTTGTGGATGCGGGCAAGGAAGTTGCCGTACCTGCCGAGAAACCCGCCGAGCCAGCCAAACCCGCTGCACCCACAGCTGACGCCGATGCGATCAGCAAGGGGGGTTCTGGTCTGAAGTGATCTGACAGGCGTGGCTTCAAGCCGCGCTTGCCTCACACTGGCTCCGATTCTCGTTCGCAGCCTGCCATTCGGGTTGTATATCCCTCCGCTTGTGCTGGAGGTCTGTTGCCTGACTGGGCACCGGACCTTGACGTGCGCTGGCTGCGCTAATTCGACAATCATCTAAATGGAGCGCACCAGAACCGTGCGCAACCTCATCATCATTGCCGCTATGCTGCCGGTTGCCTTTGCCGCCAACATCGTGCGCGACATGGTTCTGGTGTTGGTAGCCTATAATTTGGGTGGCGAGGCAGGGTAGGACTTCCCGCATGGCTTTGCCGGCATCATGCTGTTCGTCATCGGACTGTTTTTATTCGTGCTGGACGGGGGCTGGGCTTTATCTTCCTCGACCGTACGCGCATCAGGCCCGGGGTCTGAATATTTTGTTCGACTTAAATTAACTGCTCAATTTATTACTAGCCAACCCTATGACCAAAAAAGCTCTCATCACCGGCGTCACCGGCCAGGACGGCGCCTACCTGGCCGAATTTCTGTTGGAAAAGGGCTACGAAGTCCACGGCATCAAGCGCCGCACCTCGCTGTTCAACACCGACCGCATCGACCACCTGTACGAAGGTCCCGAAGTCAAAACGCGTCGTTTCATCCTGCACCACGGCGACCTCACAGACTCATCCAGCCTCATCCGCATCATCCAGCAGGTGCAGCCCGACGAAATCTACAACCTGGCTGCGCAAAGCCACGTCGCGGTGAGCTTCGAGGAACCCGAATACACCGCCAACTCCGACGCGTTAGGCGCGTTGCGTATCCTGGAAGCCATTCGTATCCTGGGGCTGGAAAAGAAAACCCGGTTTTACCAGGCGTCTACTTCCGAGCTCTATGGACTTGTGCAGGAAATTCCTCAAAAAGAATCGACACCTTTTTATCCGCGAAGCCCTTACGCAGTTGCAAAACTCTACGCCTACTGGATCACCGTGAATTACCGGGAATCCTACGGCATGTA
>JBKJIS010000178.1:0-3804 GCA_046598305.1 Thiobacillus sp. | reverse complement strand
GCAGAACCGCCAGGACGCCGTCAAGGCGCTGGCGCCGCAGTGCGACGTGGTGATTGTGGTGGGGTCGCCCACCAGCTCCAACTCCAATCGTTTAAGGGAAGTTGCCGAGAATCTGGGTGTGCCGGCCTACATGGTCGACAACGCAGAGGAAATCCAGCCAGAGTGGGTTACCGGTAAAAACCAGGTTGGCCTCACCGCCGGTGCATCCGCACCGGAAATCCTGGTGCGCGCCGTCATCCAACGGCTGAATGAACTGGGGATCGGCGCGGTGGCGGATCTGGACGGCACGCAAGAGACTGTTGCGTTCGCCCTGCCGAAAGGCTTGGCTTAACCCGCAGCTTGCCAGCAGTCCATCCAGCACAGTATCAAAACCTTGGCACCCCGCCTGAATTTGTGTTCCTCAAAGGCCGACGCTCCAGCGGCATTTTCACAACGCGTCCATTCTCAAAAACATTTGAAATGTGACTCTGAATCCATTGTCATCAATCGATAAGGAGCAGCGCATGGGACAGCTGAATCGCATCACCCAGCAGCCTGATGTGATGGACGGCAAGGTCATGCATCCGTGGTATGTGTGCACAGTGGGCAGGGTCGTCGGCCAGATTGGTGCGGGGCATAGCATCGATGAAATCCGTGCTGACTACGCTTACCTCGAACGCGAAGACATCATGCATGCACTTTGCTACGCAGCATGGCGAGCGAAGAACGCTCGGCTATGCCACCCAGAACCGCCAGGACGCCGTCAAGGGGCTGGCGCCGCAATGCGACGTGGTGATTGTGGTCGGCTCGCCGACCCGTTCCAACTCCAACCGGTTGAGGGACATGGCTGAAAATCTGGGCGTGTCGGCTTATCTGGTGGACAAGGCTGAGGAGATTAGACCAGCATGGCTTACAGGCAAGACCCGGGTCGGGCTTACGCAGGCGTGCGGCGCCAGAGCGACTCGTGCGCGCCTTGATTGCAAGGCTTGAACAATTAGGCATCTACTCGGTGGCCGATCTAGAGGGTGTGCAGGAAAAGGTGGGGTGGGGTTTCCTTTGCTGAAGGGTCTTGATTAAACGTCCCTCAACGAAGCGGCCAGGCCTTATCCAAGACTTGGCCGGAAATTATTTCCCCCAGCAGGTTTCGATGATTGTGCCGGTAATCACACCGGCAGCACCCCGCACCCCAGTATTCGTCAATGTATAAGCTCCACAGGCATCGCCTGTCATGGTGCCCGTTGGCGTTGCCGAAAGGGTGAAGGTTTGTGCAGCTACTACTACCGTCATGTTATAGCGCGCAGTTCCTGATTCCGGGCTTTGGGGTCTAGGCAAGCTGGCACTTGTGATCGCAGTGCCCGCACTGTCCTGGTCGTACCGATTTGCCATCGTGTAATTTCGTTCCAGGAACTGCGCATTATCCATCATCAGTGCGCGTGCCTCCACCCGGTTCGCACGCTGCACATACTGCGTGTAGTTCGGGTAGGCAATCGCCGCCAGTATGCCAATGATCGCCACGGTGATCATCAACTCGATGAGGGTAAAGCCTCTGAATTTTGATGCGGTTTGCTTATTCATAATGAGCTTTCTCTGCCGTCCTGATTAGGGCGCAAAAATTTGCCGCCAGGAAGTACGGGGCGCACCTGTCGTGCCTTTTTCTTTTACCACCACGATGCCGCCGGCGGTACCGCTTCCTACCTTGTATTCCACTTCGCCCGCGCTGATGACGGTTGGGGATTTCATCAAGCCTTCGCTGTCCAGCTTTTTCGAGCTTACCGGGTTAGTTGTCGTACTTCCGTAGGTCGCGTTATCGTCCGAATCGAAGTTCGAGTCTCCGGTGTAATCGAACACGCTGTAGGCCAGCCGCGTGCCCGTTAGCGCGTCAAGTTCTGTAATCCAACTGTAGCCACCCCGCTCGCAAGGCGCGTCTGACGGCACGATCGAAGTGAGAATCACACGCCCATGGCGCAGCAACGGCGTGCTCACAATGCGCTCCCCCAAGGTAAATGGTGTGTTGGGCGACAACAAATCCAGATACCAGCCACGCTTGCCACCCGCGTAGTTCACCGTGTTGTTACTGGCCACCCTGATCTGGCTGGTGTCGGTGGAAGTACGATTGCCTTCGTAGGCGAAGCTCTGCAATTGAAGTGCGCTGCGGCCCGTGGTGATTTTGGTGCCCGAGTCCAGGATGCCGTAAGCCGTTTGCGTTGCGATGTTGCCGATATCGGTATTGCCCAGATACTTGCCCGTGCCAAAGTAAATCATGTGACCTGTCTGACCACTCGGCGGCTCTCCGATTTCCAGCGCTCCGGTAATGGGTTGCGGCGTCGACGATGCATCCGTGGCCGTGAACAAGGGATTCGGTGTCGTGCCAGACTTGTAGGCGCTATCCCAAGTGCCTGCATTGCTAGCGCTCACGTCAAATTTCCAGAGGTTGCCCTTCAAGTCACCCGCATAAATGCTGTCGATGATTTGATCGCCATTCGTGTCCAGCAAAGCCGGCTCGGACAATCCGTTATCTAATCCAACACCCGTATCAATTTTGCGGACTGGCAGGCTCTTGTCGAACGGCACCAGATACAGCACCGCCGTGCCTGACGAACTGTTATAGCCATTGCCAAATACGGCGTACCAATTTCCATCATTCAGGCGGGCGACGTGGGCGCGTCCCATGATGAAACCAAGATCGGTAGCATCGGTGAACTCCCATATTACCTTGCTGGTGCCGAAGCTAGTCGGGGCGGTAATGTTCAGTGCAAACACCGCTTTGCCGCCGGCGCCCAGTGTTCCCAGGAGTACGGTCTCCCACTGGCCACTCAGGTAGGCGTCCCCCGAGTTGGGCGAGCCGTCGACATAGTAGATATGCTGATAATTGGGGTTGGCCAGATTGCTCAAGTTAGGAATCACTGCATTGGGTACATAAGCGAATAGTTCGTCGCCACCACCCAATGCGGTGGTATTTGCCGCATTGAACGCATGCAACATGCCGTCGTTCGCGCCCACATAGAGCATCTTATTGCGCGTCACCTTCGTGCCTGTACGGAATGTGGTGTAGGCCGTTTGTTCAACCCCCGCCAAGCCGCTGCCCGGCTGGTCATAACCGTAATTTTCCGCTGCCACAAAATGCGGATCGGAATTGACGATATCGCCCAGCAGCGTCGTGCGCTTGCGGTACGACCCACTGGGTTGTTCCAGACTTTGAACACCCCGGATGTAATCGAGGATATTCGCGTTGCCGAGCGAGGCCTGCTGTGCACCCGTGATAGACGCCCACGCAAAGTCCAGCCCTCCGCTGGCAGCCAAATTATTCCAGGATTGACCATTCCATGTCTTGATGTTGCGGCTGCTCGCCCCTGCAGCAGTAAGTATTGAGCCCGCCTCCCAGACTGCGGGTCCAGGCACGCCGAGCGAACTCAGCGGAATGGCCTTCAGAGTGCCTGTCCAGGCCGGGCTGTTGAAAACCGCCTGATAGATGTGCGTCGTAGTATCTATACGCGTCGAGTTGCTGGAAATTGCCGACGCGGACGCATCGGCATTGGCCGCCTTTTCGAATACCTTGCTCAGGGCGCCGAACAATCCCGCCGGGTTCGTGACCTTGAAGAAATTGTCGGGTATTCCGTCAGCCACGCTCGCACCCGTTGCATTGTTCTGGATATCCCAGTTCCCGGAAGTCCAATCCGTGCGCGCATATTTGGCTGCGTACCACAACGGTTCCTCGAGCAGCTTGGCCAGTGAAGTGCCAAGAGTAAAAACCTGGCTTGTCGGTCCGGTTACGCCGTTAGCAGGAGATGCCAGTGGAGCGCCATTTACACCACCGCGGCGCAAAAC
>JBKJIS010000115.1:0-4973 GCA_046598305.1 Thiobacillus sp. | reverse complement strand
ATGCTGGCGCCGATGTTCATCATCATGTCGTTTGCCTACGGCCTGGCAATATACCTGATGGTTCTGGCTGCCGCCTACGCCTGGACCGGTCGTACTCTGGGTGATGCCGTGATGATGCGGCTGAAGAGCCTGCTCGTGGTGTTTATTGCTGCAGTGCTCTATTTTGTGGTCGTGCAGCACCTGACTAACTTGTATTTTGCGAAATATCACGCGGTTGAAGCGTTTATTCTGCGAGACGGTGGCATTTTCACAAGCTTGTTCTGGGTTGGGCATATTGCGCTTGGGTGCGTAGCGCCGCTGGTTATCCTGTTAAGCCGACTGGGCAAACAGCGCACCTGGATCATGATCGCGTGCGCTCTGGTGATTGTCGGTGGACTGTCGCAGATGTACGTCACCATCATTGGCGCGCAGGCCTTCCCGCTGGACATGTTCCCCGGCATGAATGAGAAGAGCAGTTTCTTTGATGGCGAGGTTCATAGCTACACGCCTAGCGTTCCGGAAATTTTCCTTGGACTCGGCGGGATAGCGATTGCCCTGCTGGTGACAACCTTCGCAGTGAAAGTGTTGCGTGTGTTGCCGGTCACTCTCGACGACGAAACCGTCGCCAAACTGGAACATTGAGCCTTGATTCTGCCCGGTTTGACCGGGTAGAGGATCATCCGGCATGAACTCGCTCGATAACCATGCCAAACCAACTGATCGCGGGGCTTAAATGCCTGGCAAGCGGACTCTGATTTTCTATGGGCAATAAAAAACCCATGAAATATCGTATGCCCTACAAGAGGACTCCGACTTTCTATGAGGTTGTAACCTCATGAAAGATCGTATGCCCCACAAGGGGACTCCGATTTTCAATGGGGTTAAAACCCCATGAAAAGTCGTATGCCCCGCGTCTTTATTTCTGCGGCCCATAAATCCTCAGGTAAAACTACACTGACACTCGGGTTATGCGCGGCTTTGCATGCGCGTGGCCATGCCGTTCAAGGCTTCAAAAAAGGTCCCGATTACATCGATCCGCTTTGGATCGGGATGGCTGCCCAGCGCCCCTGTTACAACCTCGATTTCCACATGATGCAACGCGGTGAAATCGAGCAGCAGTTTGCGCGCGTCGCAGCCGATGCACGGATCAGCCTGATCGAAGGGAACAAAGGCCTGTATGACGGGCTGGATATGGATGGCAGCAACAGTAACGCAGCGCTGGCCAAATTGCTCGATGCGCCGGTTGTGCTGGTGATTGATGCACGCGGTATGACGCGTGGGGTGGCACCTTTGATTCTGGGGTATCAGGCGTTTGATCCGGAAATTCGAATAGCCGGTGTGATCCTGAATAATCTCGGTGGCAGCCGGCACGAGTCGAAATTGCGTGCGGTGATCGAGCATTACACCGATGTTGAGGTGATTGGCGCCGTACAGCATGACACCAGTTTGCAGATCGCAGAACGGCATCTGGGTTTGGTGCCTGCCAATGAACAGCATGCGGCATTGGCACGCATTCAGCATGTGGGTGAACGCGTGGCTGCGCAGGTCGACCTCGATCGCTTACTGGCGATCGCCGACAGGGCACCGGATTTGGCAGCAGCGGCACCCTCACATGGTGTTGCTTCAGCGGAAGCCCTGCGTATCGGCATCGCCCATGACCAGGCGTTTGGTTTTTACTACAGTGAGGATCTGGACACGCTGCGTGCAGACAACGTTGAACTGGTTGAACTGGATACCCTGAACGAGCAACAGTTACCGCAGCTGGATGGGCTGATCATCGGGGGCGGATTCCCGGAAGTGTTCATGGATGCGCTCGAAGCCAATCACACTTTGCGCCAAAGCATCCACGGAGCCATTGTGGCCGGCCTGCCCACTTATGCAGAATGTGGCGGTTTGATGTATTTGTCGCGCAGCCTGAGTTGGCAGGACAAGACGTGTGAAATGGTCGGGGTGGTGCCTGGCGATACCCGTATGCATGACCGGCCAGTAGGACGAGGCTATGCATACCTGCAGCCCACCGGCGATGATCGCTGGCAGGAAGCGAACACCATACCCGCGCATGAATTTCACTATTCCAGTCTGGAAAATCTGCCATCCGACTCCATATACGCCTATCAGGTCAAACGCGGCCATGGAATTGATGGCCAGCATGACGGCTATCAACTGCACAACCTGCTGGCGGCTTACGTACACCGTCGTGGCACGGGCGCACAGGGGTGGATCGTGCCATTTTTGAACCAGGTGCGCGCGCATAAGGCGCGTGCAGCCGCTTAAATTACGAGGAATTACCCATGATCAAAATTACTGACGCTGCTGCCGAGCAAATTCGAGCGGTTGCCAACAACCCGGATGTTTTTGGCATGATATTGCGCGTCGCCGCAACTCAGGAAGACGATGGCAGTGTGAACTACGCGATGGGATTTGATCACGAACGCGAGCTTGACGAACAACTGATCTGCAACAAAGTCGAAATACTGATTGCATCTTCCAGCACGCCGTACCTGCAAGGCGTAACACTGGATTTTGTCGAAATGAGTCCCGGCGACATGCGCTTTATTTTTATCCCGCCGTTTTCTGCTGAAGATGCAGCCGAGCCGGAATCCGGGTCTGATGCAGGCAAGGAGTCCGGTTCCGGACCTGAAACGGCTACTGAGTAAATTCCATGGATTACCTGCCTATATTCCTCGACCTGCGTGAACGTACCTGCCTGCTGGTAGGGGGGTCGGAAACAGCTGCCCGCAAAGCCGAGTTGTTGCTGCGTGCCGGGGCGCGAGTCGAAGTGGCCGCGCCTGAGTTGCATGATTGCTTTAAACGCTTGCCCCATGCCGAGCTTCTGAGTCGTGTGGCTGATGTCTTTAGTGATGAACTGCTCGAAGGCAAGGACGCGGTCATTGTGGTCGAGGAAGATGTGGCGGTAGCCAAGTTGATAGCGGATGCTGCGCGTGCGCGCCACATTCCGGTCAATGTGGCGGACAAACCCGCGTTGTGCAGTTTTATCCTGCCTTCGATCATTGATCGTTCCCCCATCATGGTAGCGGTTTCCAGTGGGGGCGAATCGCCGGTGCTGGCGCGTATGTTGCGTGCCCGGCTGGAAACTTTGATTCCTGCTGCGTATGGACGTCTGAGTGCGCTCGCATCGCGTTACAAGACGCGAGTACGTGAGGCGATCAAACCAGAACAGCGCCGTGCCTTCTGGGAAAAGGTATTTCTTTCGCCGGTGGCCGAGATGGTGTTTTCCGGGCGTGATGTCGAAGCGGAAGCCGAGCTCAACGCGATGATCAAGGACAGCGCGGCAAACCCGATCACACGCGGCGAGGTCTACCTGGTCGGGGCGGGTCCGGGCAATCCCGATCTGCTGACTTTCCGTGCCCTGCGCTTGATGCAGCAGGCCGATGTGATCGTCTATGATCGACTCGTTTCGCAGCCGATCCTCGACATGTGCCGGCGTGACGCCGAGCGTGTGTATGTGGGCAAAGAACGCGACGATCATGCGGTTCCGCAAGAGGAAATCAACCTCATGCTGGTGCGGCTGGCCAAGGAAGGCAAGCGCACACTGCGGCTGAAAGGCGGCGACCCTTTCATCTTCGGCCGTGGCGGCGAAGAAATCGAAACCCTGGTCGAGCATGGCGTGTCGTTCCAGGTGGTGCCCGGCATCACGGCCGCGGCCGGCGTGTCATCTTATGCGGGCATTCCGTTGACTCATCGCGACTATGCGCAATCGGTCACCTTCGTCACCGGGCATTTGAAAGACAACACCTTCAACCTCAACTGGGAAGGTATCGCGCGGCAAGACCAGACCATCGTTATCTACATGGGCTTGAAGGGCTTGCCGATGCTGTGCGAGGCGCTGATCAAGCATGGTCTGACTGCCGAAACGCCAGCAGCCATTATTCAACATGGCACCCTGCCCACCCAGCGCGTCATTACCGGCAATCTCACCACACTACCGGTGCTGGCAGAGGCAGCCGGCCTCAAAGCACCCACCCTCATCATCGTCGGCAACGTCGTCAAGTTGCGCGAAAAACTCGGTTGGTTTCAGCCCGAACTGTACAGCGAGCAGGCGCAGCACACGCCACTCGAAGTGCCGGATCACCTGCGCTGACAGCCGGATAAACGCTGCGCGCCCCGATTTGGGCAAGCGCGCTGACATCGACCTGCAGGTGGCTGCGTTGCGGCAGTCCGGGCAGCACATCCAGCCGGTGCGCCCGCACGGCGGGGATGCGCAATGAAGCCGGTCGTGCGCTGGCCGCCTCCCTGCGCACGCCGACCACTGGGTGCTGATTTCTGACCTCGGCCACATCACGTTCGAATCGCTGATCCGCCACGCCGACCCCGCGACGCAACTGGAGCACTGGTAGCACGGCGCCGACTATATCCGGCAGGCGCACCAAACCAGCCAATACCTCAGCCAGGCATTCGCGCGCAACCTCGTGTGTTCGCCCGAACATGATCTCGGCGCGATCGATTTCGAGGACGACCCCATCGGCGCCTTCTCGCTGTCGCAGGCGCAAATTCGCGACTGGCTGCCGTATGTGTTTTCCACCGCGATTTATTTCGAACAGCGGATGCCGATGCTGTGCGCCGTCATCCGCAGCGTGTTCGAACATGAAGAAGCCGCCGTGCGCGAGGGCGTGTACACAGCCTTGCGCCGAATCACCTGGCTGCCGCCACGCATGCAGCGGCGCGATGTCCTGAAACCCCGGGCCTACGGCGAACTGGCCCGCCTGTGTGGCCGCCTTCGCCGATCAATCGAAGTGCGTAGCGTGGTGCAAGCCGGTCATGCAGTTGTTAAGTGCAGCGGTTGTTTGACGTTCAGTTGTGTCGAAGAGGGCATTGCGCCCGGGCCGTTACCAGGCTATCGGTAGAATCCCCCATCAGCGCCGCCGGTTTGCCCGTCCAGGCGCGCTCGCCATAGGGCCTGGCGCCCAGTCGATGGCGTTCTTGAGCACGCCGGAAAGCGAATAGTTGTACTCCGGCGTGGCGAACAGGATGGC
>JBKJIS010000032.1:0-2897 GCA_046598305.1 Thiobacillus sp. | reverse complement strand
CATCGCGGCAGGTAGTTCGATCAACGGGAGCCTCATCGTAGACGGAGTAACAAAATTTTACCTCCTCCTTTTGTAGGAGAAGCCGTCTGGATGAAACACGGCAGGCAGATGTTGCGCTGGCGGGCCGTGCCGTTGCTTTAGTGCTGAATTACTTCTTCTTCAGCGGCCCGGGCGTCTGCCGCTATTTCTGGCAAGGCACGCAGGCGCTCATATATGGGCGTGAAATCCGGCGCCGTTTTGTCGAACAGCTCCTGAAAGCTGTTGATCACAAAATAGGTCTGCTGATAGCTGTCGATCTTGTAACGGGTGCGCATGACGCGGGCTATGTCCAGCGGCGGTCGCTGCGGTTTTGGGCTGTGCACCGAATACTGCAACTCGCCGGACGAGCTCAAAACGCCGGCGCCACAGGCGCAAGCCGCTTCTCGGCAGCAGTGTTTAATGTAGATGATAAAATATGCCAAAAAAGACATAATTCAGCATGACGACGATTCCCCGAAAACCTGTCCAATGGGTAGGCTCCTCAAAAAAAGATTTGGACGGCATGCCTGAGGACGTGAAAGACGTTTTCGGTTTTGCAATTGATCAGGCGCAGGCCGGCGGCAAACATACGGATGCAAAACCTTTCCAAGGGCACGGAGCTGGGGTTTTTGAAGTGGTAGAGATCCACTCTGGTGATGCTTACCGTGCTGTATACACGGTCAAGCTGGCAGGATGGGTTTATGTCTTGCACTGTTTCCAGAAGAAGTCGGTCACAGGAATTAAGACACCTAAGCCCGATCTGAACTTAATTGAACAACGCCTCAAGGCTGCGCGCGCACATCATGAGGCATGGGTGAAACAACAGAAAGGGGCAAAGTGATGAACACGGAACAAATCACGATTGAAGAAGGCAGTACCAATGTGTATGCCGATCTCGGGTATGCGGATGCAGCAGAGATGCAGCGCAAGGCGCAATTGGCTGCTGAAATCGCTCGCGCCATCAAAGCCAAGCGGATGACTCAAGAAGCTGCGGCGGACTTGCTGGGTATTGACCAGGCAAAAGTGTCTCGTATCACGCGCGGGCAGTTTCGCGGCATCAGTGAGAGCAAGATGCTTGAGCTGGTCGCCAAGCTGGGGCATGACGTCAAAATTGTTATCGGCCCGATCAAGCGGCGAACCGGAAAAATCGAGCTCGCGTTCGCTTGAAGCGAAGCTGCAATGGGGAATCCGGCGCCGTGTTGCCAAACAGCTCCTGAAAGCTGTTGATGACGAAGTAGGTCTCCTGGTAGCTGACGATCTCGTAACGGGTGCGCACGGCGCGCAGCACATCAAGCGCGATCGGGTGAGGTCCAAGGCTTTTGACGGAGTCGGTGCTTGTCTCGCTTAGGCCTGAATCTGTACAGCCAACTCATAACTGGTGCTGCGCCCCCCCGATTCCGACTTTTTCAGCACGCCGATTGCCACCAACTCGTTGATATCGCGCAAGGCGGTATCCGCCGAGCATTTGGCAATGGCCGCCCACTTGCTGCTGGTCAGCTTGCCGTCGAAGCCCTCTAGGAGCCTGTTGACAAGCTTGATCTGCCGCTCGTTCATGGGCGTTCCGGCCCAGCGCTGCCAGAAGCGGGCATGGCCCAGTACGCCCGAAAGCGTGCCTTCCGCCCCCTCTATCGCGCGTAACAGGCATCCCAGAAACCACAGCAACCAGGGCGTGACATCCATCGTGCCTTTTTGGGTCTGCTCCAGCAGGTCGTAGTAGTGCTTGCGCTCGCGCTGAATCTGCGCCGACAGGCTGTAGAAGCGCTGCGGTGACTGCTCTGCGCGGGCCAGGGCCATGTCACCCACGGCGCGTGACATGCGGCCGTTGCCGTCGTCGAAGGGGTGAAGCGTGACAAACCACAAATGGGCAAGGCCCGCCTTCAGTACCGGGTCGCTTACCGTATGTTGGGTGTCCGCAGCGTCGGCGTTGAACCACTGCAAAAAACGGTCTGCCTCAGTTTCGAGCCTGTTTGCTGGCGGGGCTTGGTAGTGCACCTTTTGCCGGCCCACCGGGCCGGACACCACTTGCATGGGGCCGGTTGCGTCGTCGCGCCAGGCGCCGGTGTGGATGCGCGACAGGCCGCTGTAGCCTGTCGGAAACAGGGCTGCATGCCAGCCAAACAGTCGCTCGCGGGTAAGCGGCTTGGCATACTGGCCACAAGCGTCCAGCACCATGTCCACGACGCCGTCCACATTCCGGTCTGCCGGAGCCAATGCGCCAATGTCCACACCCAGTCGGCGCGCGATGGAGGAGCGCACGGCGTCGGGATTGAGCCGCTCGCCTTCGATTTCACTGGTCTTGAGCACGTCTTGCGTTAGCACTTGCAGGGTGGCCTGATCGCGTAGTGTCAGGCCGATGTCGGTCATGCGGCCAAGTAGATGGCCTTGTGCGCGGTGCACGCTGGCCAGCGATCCGGCCAGTGCGCCCAGGTCGTATTGCCATTTCGGCCACTCGGGGTGTTGCCATATGTAAATCAAATCACCGCTTCTCATGCGGAGATTATGAGGCGCATTTTCCGCTCGTGCAAGTTATTCGCCGCATATTTTGCGGCATATAGATTGGTTTATCGCCGCAAATCGGTAGCCGGAGCCCCAGGGGCTTTGGGTAGCTTGTCGATTGACTGCTTGCAATATTTGTCGCAACATACAAACATTGAATCCATTCGGGAGTAAGGCATGTCAGTCCGCACATTTTCAAGCCGAGACTTCACGCGCGACGTGTCGGCGGCCAAGCGGGCCGCTGTTGATGGACCGGTGTTCATTACTGATCGTGGTCGCCCTGCCTTTGCACTGCTAAAGATCGAGGACTACTACCGTATCGCCGGCCACGAAGGGCCAACGCTCCTCGATGTCATGGATGGCATTCCTGGCGGAGACGGTTT
>JBKJIS010000010.1:0-10784 GCA_046598305.1 Thiobacillus sp. | reverse complement strand
GGATGATTTTGATCTCATCGATAAACTCGCCTTGCTCTACGATGAGCCCTACGCCGACAGCTCCGCTCTGCCCACTTACCGCGTGTGCCAACTGGCGCGCAAAAACGTCACTGTTGCGCTTTCCGGCGATGGCGGCGACGAACACTTCGCGGGCTATCGGCGCTATCGTTGGCACATGAATGAAGAGCGCATGCGCAGCATGATCCCTTCTGCTTTGCGTGGTCCTGTGTTCGGTACGCTAGCTAAGTTTTACCCGAAAGCCGATTGGGCGCCCAAAATGTTCCGCGCTAAATCCACGCTTGAAGGCATCGCCCGGGATTCGGTGGAAGGTTATTTTCACAGCATTTCTCTTTTGAGCGACGACATGCGTGCGCGCCTGTTCAGCCCTGAATTCAGCCGCGTGCTAAACGGCTACCGCGCGGTGGAAGTGATGTACCGGCACGACGCGCGCTCGCCCGCAACGGAGCCCTTAGCGCGCGTGCAATATATCGATATCAAAACGTATCTGCCGGGCGACATCCTCACCAAGGTCGATCGCGCCAGCATGGCGCACGCGCTCGAAGTGCGCGAGCCGCTGCTCGATCACGAATTGATGGGCTGGGTATCTGGGCTACCCGTTGACCTGAAATTACGCGGCAGCGAAGGTAAATATTTACTGAAAAAGTCGATGGAGCCCTATCTGCCGCATGGCGTGCTATACCGCAAGAAAATGGGTTTTTCTGTCCCTCTGGCTGCCTGGTTCAGGGGTCCGTTGGCGGTCGCAATCCGGAATGTGGTGCTGGGTGAGCGACTGGCCTCAACCGACTTGTTCAATCAGGACTATCTGCGTGCCGTGGTGGAAGCGCATCAATCCGGCCGTCGAGATTACTCGGTGATCCTGTGGACGGTGCTGATGTTCGATGCTTTTTTGGGGCAGGTGTTGGGGATCGATGAAAAAGAGCGAGAAGCCGCATGAAAATCCTGCACGTGTTCGACCATACGCTGCCGCTGCACTCGGGTTACACCTTCCGTAGCGCAGCGATCTTGCGCAACCAGCGCAAGCTGGGCTGGGAGACGAACCACCTGTCCGGGCCCAAGCAGTTGAATTGCAGCGTGAGTGAAGAAGACGCCGATGGACTGCATTTTTATCGCACGCCCAAACCGACAGGCTGGTTAAGAAAGTTTCCAGGTGCTGACCCGTTCGCGGTGATGGGCGCCATTGAAAAACGCTTGCTGCAATTAGCGCGAGAGCTGAGTCCGGACGTGATCCACGCACATTCGCCCGTGTTGAATGCGCTGCCGGCGATACGTGTGGGTCGCAAACTGGGCATCCCTGTTGTCTATGAAATCCGTGCATTCTGGGAGGATGCTGCCGTCGATCATGGCAGCACGCAAGAAGGCAGCCTACGCTATCGGCTAACCCGCGCGCTTGAAACCTGGGCTGTGAAAAAAGCCGACGCAGTCACGGTCATTTGCGAAGGGCTACGTACCGATTTAATCGCGCGCGGCATTGAATCGAGCAAGATCACCGTGATACCCAACGCGGTCGACATCGACAAATTTTCTGTCGGTGGCAAGCCCGATGTCGAGCTGAAAATGAAGCTGGGCCTGGGCACCAGCCGCGTGCTTGGCTTTATCGGTTCGTTCTATGCCTACGAAGGACTAGATCTGCTGATTACCGCGTTGCCGGCCATCCTCAAGCAGATGCCAGATGTCAAAGTCTTGCTGGTCGGAGGTGGGCCGCAGGATCGCGAGTTAAAGCAGCAGGTCATGGCACTGGGTTTGAAAGACCGCGTGGTGTTCACCGGGCGTGTGCCGCATGACGAAGTGAACCGCTATTACGACCTGATCGACGTGCTGGTGTATGCGCGTCATCCGATGCGGCTGACCGAACTGGTCACGCCATTGAAGCCTTTGGAAGCGATGGCGCAAGGGCGTTTGATGGTGGCATCCGACGTCGGTGGCCACAAGGAGCTGATCCAGGACGGCAAGACCGGCATGCTGTTTCGTGCGGGCGATGTCGCCGATCTCGCCAACAAGGTGGTGGCGCTGCTGCAGGATGAACCAAGCTGGGACAGCATGAAGAAAAATGGCCGCCAGTTCGTGGAGTCCGAGCGCAACTGGGCCGCCAGTGTGGCACGGTATCGCGGTGTGTATGGTGGTCTGCTCGGCCGTGATCTGGGTAAGGTGGCGGCCTGATGCGGCTTGCCCTGGTCGGCCCTCTGCCGCCGCCATCCGGTGGAATGGCGAATCAAACCCTGCAGTTGCAGCGCTTGCTGGAGCAGATGGGCATCGCGACGGAAATTGTTCAGGTCAATCGCCCCTATCGCCCAACATGGGTAGGCAGGATCAAGGGTTTGCGGGCGCTTGCACGCCTGCTCCCGTATTTTTTTGCGCTGTGGAAAGCGCTGAGACGCGCTGATGTTGCCCATGTCATGGCCAACTCGGGCTGGTCGTGGCATCTGTTTGCCATACCCGCTATCTGGATTGGAAGGTTTTGCGGCACGCCCGTTGTTGTCAACTATCGAGGCGGGTATGCGGGCGACTTTCTGGACAAACATGCAAGACTGGTGCGCTTCAGCATGCGTCGCGCCAGTCGGCTGATCGTTCCATCGGGCTTCCTCAAGGCTGTGTTTGCCGAGTACGGAATGCATGCTGATGTTGTGCCGAATGTTGTCGATACGGAACGATTCAGCCCCGGCAGTAACAAAAACCCGGATACCCCCATCATTCTGGTCACGCGCAATCTGGAACCGATCTACGACAACGAATCTGCCCTGCGCGCTTTTGCCCTGGTGCAGAAAAGTCTTCCCAAGGCGCGACTGGTTATTGCTGGAAGCGGACCAGAGGAGTCGAGACTTAAAGCGCTGGCGGCCGAGCTTGGGGTTGCCGATAGCGCGAGTTTTACCGGTCGTGTAGAGACCGCCGACATGCCGGCCCTTTACCAGTCAGCCAGCATTTCGCTCAATCCGAGCCGCATCGACAACATGCCCAATTCGGTACTGGAGGCACAGGCCGCCGGCGTGCCCGTGGTGAGCACGCGTGTCGGCGGCGTCCCTTATATTGTCGAACATGAAAAAACCGGATTGCTGGTTGAGCCGGGTGCACCCCATGACATGGCTTCAGCGATACTGCGACTGCTGACTCAACCCAAGCTTTATGCACACCTGCGGCAGGAGGGGCTGGAAGCAACCCGGCAATATACCTGGGGAAGAGTTGGCCCCGGCCTCCTGAAGGTTTACGAAGAGGCAATATCGGGTCATTCCCCTTCGACTGTGTTGAGTCGTGAGGCCAGACCATGATTCCTTGGTTCTCACGCGCAATTTACCGCGTTCAGGAAGTAGCCTTGCATCGCCCCACCTTTTCGATGCTCGCCGAAATTGAGCGTACGCAATGGCTGACGCGAGAGGGCATCGAGGCCGGTCAGACACGGCGACTCAATCAGCTTCTGGCAAGTGCACTGGCCCATAGCCCTTGGCATGCTGACCGGCTGCGTGTGGCCCATTTGGATGATGCGGTGACGGCAGGGCGCGCAACGCTGGCTGATTTGACTCGCCTGCCGACGATGGACAAGCGCGATGCGCGTGAGCATGTCGAGCAACTGGTCTGGCGGGGGGTGCCGGGCGGCGTTTCCCGGTACACCACAGGCGGTTCAAGCGGCGAGCCCTTGATCTTTTACTTCGGCCGCATGCGACAGGCCTCGGATGCGGCAGGTCGCATGCGTGCGCGACGCTGGTGGGGTGTGGAGCCGGGCGAGCGCGAAGTTTATCTGTGGGGCGCGCCGGTGGAACTGAATAAGACTGACCGCATCAAGACCCTGCGCGACCGGCTGGTGAATCAGTTGATGCTGAATGCCTTTGCCATGTCGCCTGAGCGCATGGATGCGTATCTGGATGCGCTGCAGGCCTGGCAGCCCAAATGCCTATATGGATACGCATCGAGCATTGCCCTGTTGGCGGCGCATGCCGAGGCGCGGCAACGCACGCTGCATTTGCCCCAGTTGCGCGTGGTGTGTACGACGGGTGAGCCGCTATATCCTCACCAGCGCGAACTCATTGGGCGGGTGTTTGGCGCACCGGTGGCGAACGAATTTGGCAGCCGCGATATTGGCTTCACCGCGCACGAGGCACCAGGCGGGCAGATGCTGCTGATGAGCGAGAGTCACATCGTCGAAGTGCTGGACGAGGCTGGCCGGCCAGTGGCGCCAGGCGAGACGGGCGAGGCCGTGATTACCGGCTTGGCTTCAGCGGCGCAGCCATTCATCCGTTATCGGACGGGCGATGTGCTGCGGCTTGCCAGCGAGCCGGCTACCGGGGGTCAGGGGCTGCATGTCATTGCCGAGGTCACTGGACGGCAGACCGATTTTGTCGTAGCGGCGGATGGCCGCGTCATGCATGCGCTGGCCGTGATTTACATATTGCGCGCCGTACCCGGCATTGCCCAGTTCAAATGCATCCAGCATGCGCTCGACCACATGGAAGTACAGATTGTGCCGGATGCCAGCTGGAATGAAGCCGCCCGCAATACCATGGTGACCGGGCTGCAGGCGCGTCTGGGTGAAACCCTCCGGGTGGAATTGCGCCTGCTGGACGAGATCCCACCCGAAGCTTCCGGTAAATACCGCTATGTGGTGAGCCACGTGCCGCTTGCCGAAGCGCTGCAGCAGGCTGTGGCGTGAACAACGGATACTGATTTGAACCCGAATATGAAACCATCATCCCTGATACGCCTCCCCCTACGATACAAGCCTTGGCAAGGACGCCATCTGCGGTTGTTGATGCAGGATATGGGCGGCACTGCCCGACAGCCCGAGCAGGACAACCGTACTCATTTGCGTGGCGCCATCGACTGGCTGTGCCGCGCGCAGGATGTGCGCAAGCACAAGTCCGATGCGGGCGGGGTTGCCGCCGGCTGGAGCTTCGAGGACGGCTGGCTGCCCGGCTATCCCGAGACCACCGGCTACATCATCGAGACCTTCATCGCCGCCGCAAAATATCTCGACCGCCCCGAGCTGATTAAGCGTGCCCACAAAATGATCGACTGGGAACTCTCGCTGCAATCCGCCGATGGCGCATTTCCCGGCCATTTTGGCGAGCCAGGCAGTCACCCGGTGATCTTCAACCAGGGCCAGATCATGCATGGCCTGGTTGCCGGCTATACATCGCTGGATCGCCAGGACTGTCTGGAAGCAGGAGTGCGCGCCGGTCACTGGCTGGTAGCGCAGCAGGGTGAAGACGGCTGCTATCGAACGTTTGAGCATCATGGTGTGCCGCACGTGTACAACACACGCGCCATCTGGGCGCTGGCAACCATGGGCGTGGTGGCGAACGAACCCGGTTTCGTGGCAGCTTCGCGGCGCAACCTCGATTGGGCGCTTACCCAACAGACGCCGAGCGGCTGGTTTGCTACCAATGCCTTTGTGCCGGGCCGGCATCCCTTCACTCACACCATTGCTTACGCGATTCGGGGATTCATTGAAGTCGCGGAATTGCTGGGCGAGGAGCGCTATCTCCGGGCAGCCGAAAAGGCGGCCCGCGGGCTGATGTCCAACCAGCGCAGCGATGGCTGGCTCGCCGGCACCTATGATGACGGCTGGACGCCGACAGCACGCTACGCCTGCGTCACCGGTGTGGCACAAATGGCCCTGTGCTGGCTGCGGCTGGCGCAAATCAGCGGGGATAAAAGCTACCGTGATGCCGCCTGGCGGGCGATTGCCTACGTCAAGCGCACCCAGCAACTGAAGGACAACGACCCCATCGTGGGCGGCGCCATTCCCGGGTCGGCGCCGATCTGGGGCGCCTATTCTCGCTTCGAATTCCCCAACTGGGCGGCCAAGTTCTTCGCCGATGCATTGATCATGGACATGACCAATGTGACTGTGCCTCCCGTCCCGGCTGCGGCCAAAGGGCTGGCGCGATGAGCAAACTGCGGATCATGATCCTGTGCGGGCGGAGCGCTCGGCACCTGCACGTGGCCAACGCCCTTTGCCGCGCGGGGGAAGCGCTGGCCATCGTGCAGGAAACCGGTGGCGAGTGGAAATTGAAAAAAACGCTGAAGCAGCTGCGCCCCGATAATCTCCTCCGCAAGGTCTGGCGCTGGATGCGTGACCGTCTCCGCTACACCGGAAACCCTGAAGCGAAGTTCTTTTTTCCGGATAGTGAACCCCGACTCGATCAGCCCGAACTGGTGCGCGAAGTCCCCCATATTAACCACCCCGAGGTAATGGAACTGGCGCGTAAATTAAAGCCCGACCTGATCTGTGTGTTCGGCACTTCGCTGATTCGAGGCGAGTTGTTGAACGAAGGCCAGCTCGGCATCATCAACCTGCACGGCGGGCTGTCTCCAGAGTATCGCGGCGCAGATTGCACCTTCTGGGCGCTCTATAACGGCGAACCGGAGAAAGTCGGCTGCACCCTGCATTACATCGATTCCGGCATCGACACCGGCCGCCTGATTGCCCACATCAGCCCGGAAGTGCACGAAGGCGACAGTGAGCTGGTGCTGTTCTGGCGCGCGGTGCAGGATAGCGCCGAGGTGTACGCTGAAGCCATTGAACGGCTTGCGCAGGGTGAACAGCTTGGCAGGGTACAACCAGGCAAGGGGCGTCTGTATCAGGTCAAGGACCGCGGCTTGCGGCAGGAACAGGCACTGGCGGAGCGGCTGGCCAACGGATTGCTTGAAAGCATGGCCTTGCCCCGGCGTGTCCGCTGGTTTACGACTGACACGGCGTTGGAGCAGAACACATGAGAGACCTGTTCGTCACCGGCGTCATTTTCAGCCTGATCCCATTTATTTTTTGGCGTCCCTGGTATGGAATCCTGGTGTGGTCGTGGTTGGCCTACATGAATCCGCACCGGCTGACCTGGGGCTTTGCCTACGACTTCCCGTTCTCGATGCTGGTGGGCGTCGCCACCATCACGGCCTTCGTGTTTTCGAAAGAAAAAAAGGAAATGCTGTGGACGCGCGAAACCGGGCTGCTGCTGATATTTTTAGGCTGGGTTCTCATCACCACTTTTTTTGCCTTCTATCCGCAATTCGCCTGGGAGCAATGGGACAAAGTCTGGAAAATTCAGTTGATGATTTTCCTGACCGTGCTGCTGATCAACGACCGTCACAAACTGCACTGGCTGGTGTGGGTGATCGCCTTGTCGCTGGGGTTTTATGGCGTCAAGGGCGGGATATTCACTATCGTCAACGGCGGGGTTTTCCGGGTGCAGGGGCCTGGAGGAACCTTCATTGCGGGCAATAATGAAATGGCATTGGCGCTGGTGATGGTCATTCCGCTGATCCGCTATTTGCACCTCCAGGAAACCCGAAATTGGATCAAAATCGGGCTCGCCAGCACCATGGTATTGTCCGGCGTGGCCGCCATCGGCAGCCAGTCGCGCGGCGGGCTGGTTGCGTTGGTTGCCATGGGTTTGTTCCTCTGGATCAAGAGCCGCAACAAGATTTTTACCGGCTTCTACATGGCGGTTGCGGTCGTCATCATGGCATCGGTCATGCCGCAGGAATGGTACGACCGCATGAATACCATCCGCGATTACCAGCAGGATGAGTCAGCGCTTGGCCGCATCAATGCCTGGCACACCGCCTTCAATGTCGCCAAGGACCGCATCACGGGCGGAGGGTTCGAGATGTTTCAGGGCCCAACCTTCCATCAATACGCACCGGACCCCTATAGGGTTCACGACGTTCACAGCATCTACTTTGAACAGTTGGGCGAACAAGGCTTCATCGGACTCGGGATTTTCATCCTGTTGGGATTGTTCGCCTGGTTTCGAGCACAACGTGTCATCAAGGTGTGCAAAAAAGACCTGGAAAGAAAGTGGGCAGCGGATCTGGCTGCGATGATCCAGGTGAGTCTCGTGGGCTATGCTGCCGGAGGTGCCTTCCTGGGCTTGTCCTATTTTGATCTGCCGTATCACCTGATGATCATCGTGGTGTTGGCAGCCAAATTTTCGGGTGTGCTGGACAATACGCCGTCCGGGAATCTCGAAAGAAATGGCCAACTGCCCATTCACCCGGCAGCGCGCTGGAATAAAAATCCGGCATGGGAACGCAAATAAACCCATAGCGTGAATGACCCGACAGAGGGTCGAAACTGTCCGTTCAGGCTTGGCAGGCCAGCTGTTTTTACATGCCTGTCCGGCATGGATTCATCGGGCGTAACCACGAGGCAAAATTGCCGTTGCCTCGCATTCTTGCGTTCCTGGAATTGTCTTGGGACAGTGCTTGGTTGCTTGCGATCCAAGCGGTGGTCGAAGATCAATCCTCGTTTTCTTGTAGCCACTGCTCCAGCATCATCATGACCCAGATCATCACCCCGTAATAACTTGCGTGCGGGCCGCGTAGCATGGCGTGCATGTGATCCAGATAAGCGGGCTGGATCCAGCCGCGCTGCTTGAAGTCAGACAGGGTGTCGCCGACGAGGTCACCCAGTGGCGCGTATTGCGTGCTCCACACGCCAAACGGCAGACCAAATCCGTGTTTGCTCTTGTTAATGATTTTCTGCGGCAGCAGATCATCTAGCGCTTCCTTGAAAAACCAGCGCAGTTTCTGCCCGCGCACCTTGTAATCCACCGGAAGATGGTTGGCAAACTCCACCATGCGGTCGTCCAGCAGGGGGTAGTGCGCCTCGATGCCTGCGGCCTCGGTCATGGTGCCTACCTTGCGCAGATCGTTGTCGGCCAGGGTGAACTTCATGTCCAGATGCATCAGACGGTTGAGGTAATGATCCGACCGGGTGCGTTCATAGGCTTCGGTCAGTGCGGCATCGGCAGACGAAGGATTGACCGCATGGATAAAGTCGGCTGAAAAAATCTGCTCGAGCGGTGTGCGGTGCAGGAAGTTGTAGGATTCCAGGCGCAGGGGCAGGCCGACCTTGGCCTGGGTAATGTAGCTTTTAAGTTTTGCCAGCGGGAAATTCCCGGACAGGCCGGGCAAGTGGGCAACGGGTTCGATCACGCCCTGACGCAACAAGGCGGGCAAGCGGGCGTAAAACTCAAACAGGCGTTGTTTGGCGTAGCGTACATTGCCGCCGAAGATTTCATCTCCGCCATCACCGGCCAGCATCCGTTCGAACCCTGCCTCGCGCGCGGCTTTGGCGCAGAAGTAGGTTGGCACAGCGGATGCGTTGCCAAAAGGCTCATCGTATTCACGTGCGATAAGCGGTATGGCCGTCACGATGTCAGCAGGCTTCAGGTAATACTCGTGAGGACGACTGCCGTAGCGTTCGACCGCGCAGCGGGCGTATTCCATTTCATCGAAGCCTGCGGCGTCGAAGCCAATGGAAAAGGTATCGACCGGGGCGCCACGTGCGGCTGTCAACGCACCCACAACGGTCGAGCTGTCGGTGCCGCCGGAAAGAAAAGCGGCCGTGCAGGGCGCATCGGTGTCGCGCACTGCCTGATCCAGAACAGTGCGGAAATTGCGGCGCCGGGTGTCGAAGTCGGCACCGACCGGCGTGTAATCGGCCTGCCAGTAAAAGTTGGCATGGACCTGGCCGTTGTTCAGCGTGAGGATTTGCCCCGGCAGCAATTTGTGCACGCCCTGATATACGCTGCGCGGCGCGGGAATGGTGTGGAAGTACAGATAATCGTAAATAGCTTGCGGGTCGATGGTGCGGCCTACTGCCGGGTGTGCGGCCACGCTTTGCACGCTGGTTCCAAATGCAAGCTGGCCATTGCGATGAGCGTAGCAGAGGCGTTCCGAACCGATGCGGTCGAGAACCAGGCAGGCTTTGTTCTTGAGCGGCTCAAGCACTGCGAAGGCAAAGTTGCCGCGCATCAGCGTGGGCAGTTTTTCGCCGTAGCGCATCCAGCCGTGCGCGACGGCGACGGCTGGATTTTGGTCACGTGCAATGAATGCCAGTTCATCGTCGACGAACTGGGGGCGCCCGGTCAATGTGGCGGCCAGGCCATTTTCAACGTGAGTGTGGGCTTTGCCGAATCGCGAGCACGCCGCCACGCCAAGAATCTGGCTGCTGTGTGAATGCAGCAGGCCCTCCGGAGACAGGTGGGCCGCCTGACCCATTTGCTTGATCAGGTCTTGATGTGCGCTGTGCTCGCCCAGCCAGCCAAAAATGCCATCCATGGTGTGTAGTGTCTGCGAGTTGCGGGATAATGTCCGCCAATATAATAAACGACCCGGCCGATTGACACGAATTCTGTCAGTCGAGTTGGATAACCGGACTCCGGTAAAACAACAATAGAAGGCATAGACGCTTGAGTGAATTTTTCGACAAGGTTGCTAAAACGCTGGCATTTCATGCGCGACGCGTGCGGCGCATGCTGCGGGCCGCGCGATGGAATCTGGCGCCCCGCCCCGCCTGTCGGCCGATCATCGTAGTAGGCTGTTCGCGTGCGGGCACCACGCTGGTATACAAAACCCTGTCCGAATCGCGCGAAATCGGCAGCCTGCAGCGCGAAACCCACGACTTCTGGACCGATCTGCACCCGCCCGCCGCCAAGAATTGGGAGTCGCATGCATTGGGTGTGGACGATGCGCGTTCCGCGGATCACGATACCGTCAGTCGCTATTTCTACAGTTGGACCGGCAAGCATCGATGGGTCGACAAGAACAATCAGAACGGCCTGTGCGTGCCTTATCTTGCCACTCTGTTTCCCGATGCGGTGTTCGTCTTCGTCAAGCGCAGCCCGGGCGACAACCTCAATTCCCTGATCGAAGGCTGGAGAAAGCCCGACGAATTCGCCAGCTGGTCGAATGACCTGCCCGCGAGCGTCGCGGTCGAAAACGGGCAGCTGACCCAGTGGTGCTTCTTTCTCGCCGATGGCTGGCGCGAGTAC
>JBKJIS010000315.1:0-14592 GCA_046598305.1 Thiobacillus sp. | reverse complement strand
CTGGCGCTGTTGAAGCTGGCCAAGGAAAAGCCCGAGGCATCTGCGTTGAATTCATGGTGGACGCAAATCGAGTTGTGGCGTTCAAAAAACTGCCTCAAATACAACCAGCAGGGCAGCATCATCAAGCCGCAATACGTCGTTGAAAAATTGTGGGAAGTGACCAAGGGCGATGCCTTTGTGACCTCCGATGTGGGGCAGCACCAGATGTGGGCCGCGCAGTATTACAAATTCGACAAGCCGCGGCGCTGGATCAACTCCGGCGGTCTCGGCACCATGGGCGTTGGCTTGCCCTATGCGATGGGGGTGCAGCTCGCGCATCCCGACGCGCAGGTCGCTTGTATCACCGGCGAGGCGAGCATCCAGATGTGTATCCAGGAACTCTCCACCTGCAAGCAGTACCGGATCCCGATCAAGGTTGTCACACTCAACAACCGGTATATGGGCATGGTGCGTCAGTGGCAGCAGTTTTTCTACGGCAGCCGCTACTCCGAATCGTATATGGAATCACTGCCTGACTTCGTGAAATTGGCCGAGGCTTATGGCCATGTCGGCATGCGAATCGACAAGCCTGAAGACGTTGAAGGTGCATTGAAGGAAGCCTTTTCGCCGGCGTTGAAAGACCGTCTGGTGTTTATGGATTTCCAGACCGACCAGACCGAAAATGTGTTCCCCATGGTGGAAGGTGGCAAAGGCTTGTCCGAAATGATCCTGGCAGAGGAGCTTTAAGATGCGCCACATCATTTCATTGTTGATGGAAAACGAAGCGGGTGCGCTGTCGCGCGTGGCCGGGCTGTTCTCCGCGCGCGGCTACAACATCGAGTCGCTCACCGTTGCGCCGACCGAGGACGCCACCCTGTCGCGTATGACCATCGTGACTATCGGCTCGGAAGAAATCATCGAGCAGATCACCAAGCAGTTAAATAAACTGATTGACGTGATCAAGGTGATGGATTTGACCGAAGGCAGCCACATTGAGCGTGAATTGATGCTGGTCAAGGTCAAGGCAGTGGGTACGGGGCGCGACGAAATGAAGCGCACGTCCGATATTTTCCGGGGCCGTATCATCGACGTCACTGACTCAACCTACACTATCGAGTTGACCGGCGCCGGTTCCAAACTTGACGCATTTCTGGAGGCGATAGATCCTGCCTCCATTATCGAAACTGTACGCACTGGCGCGTCTGGCATTGGACGCGGTGATCGCAGTCTCAAAATCTGATTTTTTAGCCACTTTTTTTATTTGTTTGGGAATCCACCATGAAAGTTTATTACGACAAGGACGCCGACCTTTCTCTGATCAAGAAGCGCAAGGTCGCCATCATCGGCTACGGCTCGCAGGGTCATGCGCACGCCAACAATCTGAAGGACTCCGGCGTCAAGGTTGTCGTTGGCCTGCGCAAAGGCGGTGTGTCATGGGATAAAGCCAAAAAGGCCAAGCTGGATGTAAAAGAAATCGGTGATGCGGTTAAAGGTGCCGACTTCGTGATGATATTGGTGCCAGATGAACTGATGGCAGCCGTTTACCATGAAGAGATTGAGCCCAACCTGAAAAAGGGCGCAACCTTGGCCTTCGCGCACGGTTTCAACGTCCACTACAACCAGATCACCCCGCGCGCCGACCTCGATGTCGTCATGATTGCCCCCAAAGGCCCCGGCCATCTGGTGCGCTCCACGTACACCCAGGGCGGCGGTGTGCCCTCATTGATCGCGGTCTACCAGGACAAATCCGGCAAGGCACGTGACCTGGCGCTGTCCTACTCCTGCGCCAACGGCGGCACCAAGGGCGGCGTGATCGAAACCTCGTTCCGCGAAGAAACCGAAACCGACCTGTTCGGCGAGCAGGCCGTGTTGTGCGGCGGCTGTGTCGACCTGGTGAAAGCGGGTTTCGAAACCCTGACCGAAGCAGGCTACGCACCGGAAATGGCCTACTTCGAGTGTCTGCATGAACTGAAGCTGATTGTCGACCTGATGTACGAAGGCGGCATTGCCAACATGAACTACTCGATCTCAAACAACGCGGAATATGGCGAGTATGTGACCGGCCCCAAAATCATCAATGCGCAATCCAAGGCTGCGATGAAAGAGTGCCTGGACAACATCCAGAACGGCAACTACGCCAAGCAGTTCATCCTCGAGGGCCGCACCAACTACCCCGAGATGACCGCTCGCCGTCGTCTGAATGCCGAACATCAAATCGAAATCGTCGGCGCCAAGTTGCGCGCGATGATGCCCTGGATCAGCAAGAACAAGCTGGTCGATCAATCCAAGAACTAATGCGTATGGGGTGAGGGTGAGGTGACGTTGGCCCGGCGCTCCTCACCCCATTCTCCTTACCCCTGACCGAATATATGACACATCCCCTCATCGCCCGAGAAGGCTGGCTGGTTTTATTGGCCGCTTTTGCTGCCGCGTTGGTTGCGAGCTGGCTCTTCGGCTATTGGTCGATTCCGTTCTGGATTTGGGCGGTTTTCGCGCTGCAGTTTTTCCGTGACCCCACGCGCGTTCCGCCTACCGATATTGATGCAGTGATTTCGCCAGCGGACGGACGCATTGTTGCGGTTGAGAAAGTCAACGATCCCTACCTCGAACGCGAGGCATTAAAGATCAGCGTGTTCATGAACGTATTCAATGTTCACTCCAACAAGAGTCCGGTCGACGGCGAGATTAAAGGTCGCTGGTATACCGCCGGCAGTTTTGTTAATGCGGATCTCGACAAAGCGTCTACTGAAAACGAACGCAATGCGTTGTGGATCCAGACCCCGCGTGGCGACATTACCTCAGTTCAAATTGCCGGGCTGATTGCGCGGCGCATCCTGTGTTACGTGCGCACGGGTGACAAACTGGTTCGGGGTCAGCGCTATGGCTTCATCCGGTTCGGCTCGCGTGTGGACATTTATCTGCCAACGACAGCGCGAGCGGAAGTCTCGATCGGGCAAAAAGTCACCGGTGGGCGTACCATATTGGCTCGTTGGTAGCCGTAGTACACCATGTTCGAATTCAATCACAGCAAAAAAGAAATAAAGCGCCCCCAAATGCGGGATCGCGGTATCTATCTACTGCCTAACCTGCTGACTACAGGTGCGCTTTTTGCTGGATTTTATGCCGTGGTGCAAGCCATGAATGGCCGCTTCGAACATGCCGCAGTGGCCATTTTCATTGCCATGGTGCTCGATGGTCTTGATGGCCGCGTCGCGCGCATGACGCATACGCAAAGTGCATTTGGTGCTGAGTACGACAGCCTGTCTGACATGGTGTCATTTGGCGTGGCGCCTGCGTTGGTGATCTACGAGTTCGCCTTGCAGGGCATGGGGAAACTGGGCTGGATTGCAGCTTTTGTCTACTGTTCCGGTGCGGCTTTGCGTTTGGCGCGCTTCAATACGCAGCACGAAACCGTCACTGACAAACGCTATTTTCAGGGCTTGCCCAGTCCGGCGGCTGCAGCATTAATCGCGGGCTTTGTTTGGGTGATGGTCGAATATGGCGTTGAAGGTCAGGATGTACGCTGGCTGGCAGCGGCGATCGCATTACTGGGCGGACTGACCATGGTCAGTAACTTCCGCTATTACAGCGGTAAGGAAATCAATCTGCGCAAGAGCGTCCCTTTTTTCGCGATTTTGTTGATCGTGCTGGCTTTCGTACTGGTGTCGACCAGTCCCCCCGAAGTTCTGTTTGGCGCGTTTGTGCTCTATGGCCTGTCGGGATATGGCGATGCATTATGGCAATTTACGCATCGCAACAAAAATGAAAAGCCTGCAACCCCCTTGCAGAGTGACGAAAAATAGATAGAATTTGAAGCATGTTTGATCAGCCCTACCCATTTTGGCTTCTCCTCTGTCTGTCGAACGTCCTGTTCGGCGGCCTGCTGCTGCGCTCTGCGCACACATACTAATCCCCCTCCCTGCAGTACCCTGCGCCGCCAGTTTCACGCGGCAACGCCTTTATAATGCGTCGGCCCGAGACGATAACGAAATCGGCCTTGACCTTCCATGGAGTGAGCCATGAACGACCGTTTGTTTATATTTGATACAACTTTGCGCGACGGCGAGCAAAGCCCCGGCGCGTCAATGAGCAAAGACGAAAAATTGCGCATTGCCCGCCAGCTTGAAAAGCTCGGCGTCGATGTGATCGAAGCCGGCTTTGCCGCGGCGAGTCCCGGCGATGCTGATGCAATCAAAGCCATTGCCGAGACCATACAGGGATCGACCATCTGCTCGCTGGCGCGTGCCAATGAGCGGGACATCCATGCTGCGGGGGGCGCAATTACGCCGGCCGCCCGCAGGAATGGCGCGGGGGGGCGTATCCACACCTTCATTGCGACCAGCCCGATCCACATGGAAAAAAAGCTGCGGATGCAGCCGGACCAAGTGGTTGAAGCCGCGGTTAAAGCCGTCAAGCTCGCACTGGAATACACCGACGATGTTGAATTCTCGGCCGAAGATGCGGTGCGCTCGGACTTGGATTTCCTGGTCCGAATTTTCGATGAAGTGATCAAAGCCGGCGCCAAGACATTGAATGTGCCCGACACCGTCGGCTACAGTATTCCTGCCTTGTGGGGTGAGCGGATGCGTCAACTGATAGAACAGGTGCCGAATGCCAGCCAGGTCGTCTGGTCAACGCATTGCCACAACGATCTCGGCATGGCTGTCGCCAATTCACTTGCTGCGGTAATGAATGGTGCGCGTCAGGTCGAGTGCACGATTAATGGCTTGGGCGAACGTGCGGGCAATGCTTCGCTGGAAGAAATCGTGATGGCGGTGCGCACCCGCAAGGACGTATTCAGTTGCGATTCGCGTATCGACGCGACGCAGATTGTTGCGACGTCCAAGCTCGTCTCCACCATCACCGGCTACCCGGTGCAGCCCAACAAGGCCATCGTCGGCGCCAATGCCTTCGCGCATGAATCCGGCATTCACCAGGACGGCGTGCTAAAGCATCGCGAGACCTACGAAATCATGCGCGCTGAAGATGTGGGTTGGCATGCCAATCGTCTCACGCTGGGTAAATTGTCGGGACGAAATGCGTTCAAAACCAAGCTGGCCGAACTGGGCATCGTGCTGGAAAGTGACGATGCCTTCAATTCTGCATTTGCCAGTTTCAAGGATCTGGCTGACAAAAAACGTGAAATATTCGACGAAGACTTGCAGGCATTAGTCTCTGGTGAGGCTTACGCGGCTGAACACGAACGTTTTAAATTGCTGACGTTAAAAGTGTGTTCTGAAACGGGCATAATCCCGCAGGCGCATTTGGTGTTCAGCGATGAAGGCGCCTCGATGCGGGCCGGCGGTCAAGGCTCGGGGCCAGTCGATGCTGCGTTCAAGGCGCTGGAGTCGGTAGTCAATAGTGGGTCTGAGTTGTTGTTGTATTCGGTCAATAACATCACCAGCGGAACCGATGCTCAGGGTGAAGTGACGGTGCGGCTGTCGCATCAAGGACGTGTTGTTAATGGGCAAGGCGCCGACACCGATATCGTGGTGGCTTCGGTCAAGGCTTACCTGCATGCATTGAACAAATTGCACAACAAAAATGAACGGGCGCACCCGCAGGTGTGAGTTTTTGAAAATGCCCCATTGGGGCATTTTTTTGGTCACTTATCGCGCCTGTTCGACTCCTGAAGGCAACTGGCATCAGGTTGAACTTGCAATAACGCGTCTAAACTTTCAATATCGAGTCACGATGAAGCCGACGAGGGCGAGATAACCATGAGCTCAATGAATGATTCCACTCCGCAACGGCGTTTGTTTACACGTATCCCTTTCGCGGCGAATGTCGAACTCGATTTTCTTCCGGACAAGCACGCATGTATTCTGATAGACCTCTCGCTGAAGGGTGCGCTGGTCGAGCAAGCGCACCCCTGGAGTGCAGTCATGGGTGCCTCATGCAGCTTATCTATTGAGCTTGCAGAAGATGGAACAGCCATCCACATGACAGGCGAAGTCGTACACGTGGAAGGACGGCGGCTTGGAATGCGCTGCACTGAAATTGATCTGGAAAGCATGACCAACCTGCGGCGTCTGGTTGAACTGAACCTCGGGGATGAAGCAGCGTTGAACCGTGAAATTTACGCCATGGTGAGCAGTGTAAGCAAAGATTGACGCTTTACTGCGCTATTGCGCGAGCCGTGACGGTGCGCTTAGTTTGGCGTAAAAAATCGCAGCGAAGAAAAACACCACCGACAGCACGACTTCCCCACCGGCCAGCCACGCCGACAATCCTTGATCCGACCACGCACGCGCCACGCCTTCTGTGAAGTAGGCCATCACCAGCATCGACGCCCACTGATAAGTGTAGCGTCGACCTTTGAGGATCCCCATCAGGGGGAGCAACAGTGGCAAGGCTTTCAATACCAGCCAGGAGCCACCTGGCCGAATCGGCGCGAGCCATAGCTCCCACGCCACGCAGAGGAAAATCAGCGCGATCAGGCTGACACTGGATACCCTTTGCAATGTTTTCATGCGGCGAGCTTGAGTGCGGTTTCGGCCAAGCGTTTGCCGAGCGCAATACACAGCGTGCGCTCTTCGTCGGTCAGGGGTTTATCGTCGTTGGCACCCGCCCAGTGCGTGGCGCCATAGGGGGACCCCCCACTTGTAGTGTGGGTGACTTCGGGCAGCGTGTAGGGCAGGCCCAGGATCAGCATGCCGTGGTGCAGCAACGGCAGCATCATGCTGGTAAGCGTGGTTTCCTGGCCGCCGTGCAAGCTTGCGGTGGAGGTGAACACAGCGGCAGGTTTGTTGGCTAATGCACCTTTGGCCCACAGTGCGCCGGTGGTGTCGAGAAAATACTTCAGCGGTGCAGCCATGTTGCCGAAGCGGGTGGGTGAGCCGAGTATAAGGCCGGCGCATTGTTCCAAATCGGCCAGTTCGACATAGGGTGCGCCCTCGTCGGGTACCGGCGGTTCAGCCACCTGGATACGCGGAGCCACCGGGGGCACGGTGCGCAATCGAGCCGAAGCGCCCGTTACCTGGTTGACACCACGGGCAATCAATTGTGCCATGGTGCGCACGCTGCCGTGCGCGCTGTAATACAAAACAAGAATTTCGGTCATTGCGCGGGTGCTTGGGTCAAAACGGTAAAATTAATCAGATCGAAACTGGGGGTGAATTCGGCGCGACGGTCAAACTTGACGGTGTATTGCTGTGGCGTATGCAAGACTTCCGCATCCATTCCGGTTTGGTAAATGTGGCTGGGCAACAGCAAGCGGTCGGGCTGTTTCAGGGCCGGTACGCCGGGAACAAACAAGCCGGGTTCCGGGCTGGCCTTGCGGTGACTTCGCAGCGGCCGCACCCACACGGGTTGAATCTGGGGCGACAAGCGTTCTACACCGAGTTCGACTTGCCGTGCATCCAGCATCTTGACCCAACGTATGACGGCCAGCGACCACACGACCGAGTCCTCAGCGCACAAGGCCAGCGCGTCGCCGACTTTCAGGTTCAAGGGCGTATCAGGCGTGCCGCTCAGCGCCAAACCCGCGGCGCTATCGTTGTGCACTGTCCAGTGGCTGGCATTTACCGCGGACGGGGCGACGAAACGGGCGCACCCGTCCTTGCCGGTGAGCGTATCGCTGGACGTTGTCGAAAACTGGGCCGTTTGTGGCACCAGTTCCAGCAGACGGTGAATCGCGCTCACGCCTGCGACGATCTGGATCGCGCTGCCTGGCGCAGGGTAGCGCTTGAAGGCGCGATGTGCACCAGGGCGCCACAGTTTGAGCAGTCGTTTGGCGAGCGTCATGCTGGTTTCGCTCCCCATTCCGGTTGGCAAGCCAATGCGGCGTGGGGTGTCACCCGTACGCAGCCGCACCGCAGTTTCGTGCACATGCCGGCATAGCACTTCGGTGTCCAGCCACAGGCTGACGCCATCAGAGCCGGTCGGCTGGGCCCCGGGTCCCCGGTCGCTGTCGGTTTCGATCAGAAACCCATGCAAATTGTCGTTTGGCGGGGTATCGGCCAGCACGACCCGTTTTCCAAATGCCTGCAGATACAATTGAATATGGGTGAGCTCGGCGCGACTCATGTGCGGTGGGTCGGCCAGTGCCAGCAGCAGCGCCTGAGAGTAGACTTGGTCTGCTGGCTGGGCATCATTTATTAGCTTGCTGGCCATCCCATTGGATTTTGTCAGCAGATACAGATCATGCATCTCACGCCACAACCCTGCCGGCACCGGGCTATAGGTCAGGTAACAGGCAAGCTGGACATCGCGAAGCGCAGCAAGCGAATGGGCGATGATTTCTGCGATGTACTTGATCTGGCTGCGGCCAAACCGGCGGGTTGATAGCGATCGCAGCAAGTGTTTGTAGCCGATGCTGTGCTCGGCGTGCAACTCACCCAACAGTGTGCCGACCTGGCGCTGCTGCGGATGCGGTGGAATGCCCGATTCAGATAACAGCACTTCGAGACTGGAGGCCGCGCGCGCAATCGCCGGTCGATATAGCGCCAACAGGGCACCGCGCTCATCTTCATCCAGCGGAATCCGGTTCAGGGTGTAGAGCGCCAGCACCAATTGTTGCGCGGTGTCGATGGGGTTGGCAAAAGGCAGGCGAGACAGCCACTCCATCGTTGCCTTGGGTTGGGTGTCCACCTTGTGGGATTGAACCGAATGATCGATTTTTGGGACGCTGAGTGTAAGCATGGATTCAGTCGAATACGACTGTCTTGTTGGCGTACACCAGTACGCGGTTGTCCAGGTGCCATTTTACCGCACGCGACAGCACTACTTTTTCAAGGTCTGCCCCCTTGTTGATCAGATCATTGAGGTTGTCGCGATGGGAAATCCGCGCCACGTCCTGCTCGATGATCGGGCCGTCATCCAGGGTTTCGGTGACGTAATGCGCGGTTGCTCCGATCAGTTTTACCCCCCGTTCAAATGCCCGGTGATAAGGCTTGGCACCATGAAACGCCGGCAGAAACGAATGGTGGATATTAATGATGTGATGGGGAAATTTGCGGATAAAGTCGCCTGACAAAACCTGCATGTAGCGCGCCAGTACGATGAAATCAACTTTCAGGTCGCGCAGGATCGCCAGCTGGGTTTTCTCGGATTCTGCCTTGGCATCCTTAAGCACGGCAAGGTGCTGAAACGGAATGTGATAGGCGTCGGCCAGCCAGCGTGTATCTTCATGATTGCTGAGAATGATGGGCAGCTCGCAGTGCAATTCGCCGCTTTGGTAACGATAGAGCAGGTCTGCCAGGCAATGATCGAACTTGGAGACCAGCACGGCCATACGGGGTTTGCGGCTGGATTCCGCCACGCGCCAGGTCATGCCGAAGCGACTGGCAATCGATTTGAATGCGCTGGAAAAGTCGGCGAGATCAAGATTGAAGCCTTCCAGGTCCCATTCCACCCGCATCAAGAACAACTTCAGCTCGGCATCCTGATGCTGGTCGGCATGCAGGATATTGGCGTTATGCAATAACAGGAAATTGGCAATGGCCGCGACCTGTCCCTTTTGGTCAGGGCAGGAAATCAGAAGAACAGCAGTGTGTCGCATGGCAACGCCCGGCGATCCGGGAGAGATGTGTTTCCGCTATCTTAACCACAATTGCAGTAGACATACCGTCGGCGGGGCAACAGGGCGTTTTGGTCCCTATGCTAAATCGAACGGAAACCTGGATTTATCGATCGAGGATCAATCGGATCGAGCAGACGTTCGGCCCCACTCAATTGGGCCAGCCCGGCATTCCGGTTCAGCCATTCTGGATTTGTCTACTTTCCGTTTCAGCGTTGGAGGTGCATCAGGATTCAGCAGCTTTTGCGCGCTGCAAGGCATATCCGTGCTTGCTAATAAGCTTAAGTTCTACGTATTGACTGGCCGCGTCGGACGATATGCGGCGCCAGCCCGCATCCAGCCATTGTCCTGTTTATTTTTTGGGCGTCCAGTTCGACAAAAACTTTGATTTAACTTGAGTTTTTTTCGGCCGCCAAAAAAGACAGGAAAACTTGCTGATTGTTTGTTGACATGTTCCGTCAGAAAACTAGAATTTGTACCTGTTCCCCGTCTGCACCACAATATGTTGTGAATAAACGTGTGCATGGGGACTGGGCAAGCTGTGCATAAGCTGTGGATTGGTTGCACCATTGCCCGTTTTTTACGTCATACCTCACAGGAGAGCCATCGATGTTGAACGTCGCCACCGAATCCGTTGCATCTGCCCCCATCCCGCCCCGCGATAAAGCTGAAGTGGCGGTGGTCGACACGCGTTATGCCGATTACAAGATCATCCGCCGTAATGGCGCGGTGGTCGGTTTTGCCCCGAACAAGATCGCCATTGCCGTGACCAAGGCGTTTATCGCGGTGCAGGGCGGGCAGGCAGCGGCCTCGGCGCGCATCCGCGAACTGGTCGAATCGATCACCGGCCAGGTGACGGCCGCGCTGCTGCGTCGCACCCCCAATGGTGGCACCTTCCACATCGAAGACATCCAGGACCAGGTCGAACTGGCGCTGATGCGTTCGGGCGAGCACGAAGTGGCGCGTTCGTATGTGCTGTACCGTGAAAAGCGCACCCAGGAACGCGCCGCGCAAAAAGCCGCTGGCGTCCCTGACATTCAGCTGCACGTGATCGAAGACGGCGTTAAAAAGCCGCTCGACATCGAACGCCTGAACATTCTGCTGGGCGATGCTTGCGCCGGCCTGGGCGATGGCGTCAGCGCCGCACCGATCATGCAGACGGTATTGCGCGACCTCTACGACGGCGTGCCGATGGCCGAAGTTGAAAAGGCGCTGGTGCTGGCCGCGCGCTCGCTGATCGAGCGGGACCCGGCCTACTCGTTTGTCACCGCGCGCCTGCTGCTGAACTCGATCCGCCACGAAGTGCTGGGCGAAGCCATGCTGCAAACCGAGATGGCCGCGCGGTACGCCGATTATTTCGCCGCCTACATCAAAAAAGGCATCGCTGCCGAACTACTCGACGAAAAGCTCGGCCAGTTCGACATCGCCCGATTGGCTCAAGTGCTCGACGCCGATCGCGACTACCAGTTTGGCTACCTCGGTCTGCAAACCCTGTACGACCGGTACTTCCTGCACATCGAAGAAGAACGCATCGAACTGCCACAGGCGTTTTTCATGCGCGTGGCGATGGGCCTCTCGATCAACGAAGTCGACCGCGAAGCGCGCGCGATTGAGTTCTACCAAGTGCTGTCCTCGTTCGACTTCATGTCGTCGACGCCGACCCTGTTCAACGCAGGCACCCGCCACAGCCAGCTGTCTTCCTGCTACCTGACCACCGTCACCGATGACCTCGATGGCATCTATCAGGCGATCAAGGAAAACGCCATGCTGCAAAAGTACGCAGGCGGTCTGGGCAACGACTGGACCCCGGTGCGCGCCATGGGCGCCCGCATCAAGGGCACCAACGGCAAGTCGCAGGGCGTGGTGCCCTTCCTCAAGGTGGTCAACGACACCGCCGTCGCGGTGAACCAGGGCGGCAAGCGCAAGGGCGCGGTGTGTGCCTACCTGGAAACCTGGCACCTCGACATGGAAGAATTCCTCGAACTGCGCAAGAACACCGGTGATGACCGTCGTCGCACCCACGACATGAACACCGCCAACTGGATTCCCGATCTCTTCATGCAGCGCGTGATGGAAGGCGGCGACTGGACCCTGTTTTCGCCCAACGACGTGCCCGACCTGCACGAGCTTTACGGCCGCAAATTCGCCGAGGCGTACACCGAATACGAGCGTAAGGCCGACCGTGGCGAGATCAAGGTATTCAAGCGCATTCCCGCCAACCAGATGTGGCGCAAGATGCTGTCGATGCTGTACGAAACCGGCCACCCCTGGATCACATTCAAGGACCCGTGCAACATCCGCAGCCCGCAGCAGCACGTCGGCGTCGTCCACTCGTCCAACCTGTGTACCGAGATCACGCTCAACACCAGCGAGACCGAAATCGCCGTGTGCAACCTCGGTTCGGTCAACCTCGTCAACCACCTTAAACGCGATGTGGATTCAGGTCAGCTCAAGCTCGACCTCGACAAGATCAAGGTCACCATCCACACCGCGATGCGCATGCTCGACAACGTGGTCGACGTGAACTACTACGCCGTTGGCAAGGCGCGCAATTCCAACCTCAAGCATCGTCCGGTAGGCCTCGGCATCATGGGCTTCCAGGATGCGCTGCAAGAGCTGCGCATGAGCTACGCCTCGGATGCCGCGGTGGAGTTTGCCGACCGTTCGATGGAAGCCATCTCCTACTACGCCATCTGGGCGTCGACCGAACTCGCCGCCGAGCGCGGTCGCTATTCCAGCTACGAAGGCAGCCTATGGAGCCGTGGCATCCTGCCGAAGGATTCGCTGAAACTGCTGGCCGAAGAACGCGGCGGTTATCTCGAAGTAGACAGCTCCAGCTCGCTGGACTGGGATAGCCTGCGTGCCCGCATCAGCGCGCACGGCATGCGCAACTCCAACTGCATGGCGATTGCGCCCACCGCAACCATTGCCAACATCGTCGGCGTATCTGCCTCGATCGAGCCGACCTATCAAAACATCTACGTCAAATCCAACCTGTCGGGCGAATTCACCGTCGCCAACAAGTACCTGGTCAACGACCTGAAAAAACTCGGGCTGTGGGACGAAGTCATGGTTGCCGACATCAAGTACTTTGACGGTTCGCTGGCCAAGATAGACCGCATACCGGCCGATATCCGCACGCTGTATGCCACCGCGTTCGAGATGGAAACCCGCTGGATGGTCGAATGCGCATCGCGTCGCCAGAAGTGGATCGACCAGGGCCAGAGCCTCAACATCTACATGGCGGGCGCCTCGGGCAAAAAACTCGACGAAACCTACAAACTGGCGTGGATACGCGGACTCAAAACCACCTATTACCTGCGCACCATGGGCGCTACCTCGGCCGAGAAATCGACCGGCAAGGGCGGCGAGTTGAATGCGGTGTCGTCGAGCGGCGGAGCCAGCAGCGCACACAGCGCCATGAACCGGGCTGCGGCCAATCTGCCCGAGCCGGAGCTCGATGGCATTGCCTGCACCATGCGGCCGGGAGATGTAGGGTTTGAAGAATGCGAGTCGTGCCAGTAAGGGTTTGGGTGCGTTGGCCGGGGGTAGCCCGGCGGCTAGTCACTTTCTCTTGCGCGGCCAAGAGAAAGTAACCAAAGAGAAAGCCGCCCTGCTGCGCCACCCCTTCGGGGCGGGCCTCGACTGAACCGAGCCATCGGGGCGGCTGCGCAACTCGCCCTGGCGAGGCGCACAAAACGCGCCTCACTGCGGAGCTCAGACAGTGCTCGCCTTCATCCCCGCTGACTCGATCCAGTCGAGGTGGCGCAGAAGGGGAAGACAGTAATTGAACGTAGGGTGGGCTCAGCCCACCGCCAGATTAAAAGTAGTGTGGGCCCGGCCCACTTTGGTAAAACCAAAGGAGATTTAGAACAATGCTGAATTTTGAAGATGATTTCACCCCCGCCGCGCAGCCTGTCAACGTGCCGTCATTCCTGCGCAAGGATGCGGCACCGCTCGGCGCTGACGTAAGCAATGCGCCTGCCGTGGCCGACCAGGCTGAATTAAAGCAGCAGCGCGTGCGGGCATCCGACAAGCGCATCATCAACGGCGCGACGGATGTGAATCAACTCGTCCCCTTCAAATACAAATGGGCCTGGCAGAAATACCTGGATGCGTGTGCCAACCACTGGATGCCGCAAGAAGTAAACATGAGCCGCGACATCGCCCAGTGGAAAGACCCCACCGCGCTCACCGAAGACGAGCGCCGCCTGGTTACGCGCAACCTCGGGTTTTTTGTCACCGCCGATTCGCTCGCCGCCAACAACATCGTGCTCGGCACCTATCGCCACATCACCGCGCCCGAGTGCCGCCAGTATTTGCTGCGCCAGGCGTTTGAAGAAGCCATCCACACCCACGCCTATCAATACATCGTTGAATCGCTGGGCCTGGACGAAGGCGAAACCTTCAACGCCTATCACGAGATTGCCAGCATCCGCGACAAGGATGAATTCCTCATCCCGTTCATCAACACGCTGACCGACCCCGAGTTCAAAACCGGCACCCCGGAAGCCGACCAGGCGCTGTTGAAATCGCTGATCGTGTTTGCCTGCATCATGGAAGGCATGTTCTTCTACGTCGGCTTTGTGCAGATCCTGGCGTTAGGCCGCCAGAACAAGATGACCGGCGCCGCCGAGCAGTATCAGTACATTCTGCGCGATGAATCCATGCACTGCAATTTCGGTATCGACCTCGTCAATACCGTGAAGCTCGAAAACCCGCAACTCTGGACCAATGAATTCAAGAAAGAAATCGAAGCCATTTTCAGGAAAGGTGTCGAACTCGAATACGCCTACGCCGAAGACACCATGCCCCGCGGCGTGCTCGGCCTGAATGCGCCGATGTTCAAGGAATACCTGCGCTTCGTCGCCAATCGCCGGGCGCAACAGATCGGGCTGGAAGTGCTCTACCCCGGCGCCAATAACCCATTCCCGTGGATGTCCGAACTCATCGACCTCAAGAAAGAAAAGAATTTCTTTGAGACAAGGGTGACGGAGTATCAGACGGGGGGGGCGTTGAATTGGGAGTGAAGTTACTCGACAGTCATTTCAACTGAGATGAGTAACTCGATGATGGCATCCACATGAGCCGAC
>JBKJIS010000288.1:0-12261 GCA_046598305.1 Thiobacillus sp. | reverse complement strand
GCCAGGGCGCGCCAGGGTGGGGCCGAGCACCAGGAACGAGGCGCGCATCTTACGCACGATGTCGTACGGCGCCTCGATATTGCGGATTTCTCCGCCGATCGACAGCGTGCGGCCGTCGTTGTCGCCGTCCTGGTTGGAGGTTTTCTCCACCGCCACGCCGTGATTGCGCAGCAGCTGCGCCATGGTCTGGATATCGGCCAGCAGCGGAACGTTGGTCAGCACCAACCGCTCGCCGGTGAGCAGCCCAGCCGCCATCAGTGGCAAGGCAGCATTCTTGGCCCCACCAATGGCGATGCTACCGGAAAGCGGCCTGCCGCCGCGGATGCGGATCTTGTCCATGTTTCTTAGTACACCACTTTAACCGAGCCGGGGAAGTGCCACGCCGCGTTGGCCCATATATTTGCCGGCTTTGTCCCGGTAACTGGTCTCGCAGGGCTGGTCGCCGCGCAGGAAGAGGAACTGGCAGATACCCTCGAAGGCGTAGATCTTGGCCGGGAGGGGGGTGGTGTTGCTGATCTCGATGGTAACTTGCCCCTCCCATTCCGGCTCCAGCGGGGTGACGTTGACGATGATTCCGCAACGCGCGTAAGTGCTCTTGCCCAGGCAAATGGTCAGCACGCTGCGCGGGATACGGAAGTATTCCACGGTGCGCGCCAGCGCGAAGGAATTCGGCGGGATGATGCAGGAATCGCCCTTGACCTCGACAAAGGAATTCGGATCGAACGCCTTGGGATCAACGATGGTGGTGTTAATGTTGGTGAATAGCTTGAACTCACTGGCGCAGCGCACATCGTAGCCGTAGCTCGACGTGCCATACGACACGATGGGCCGGCCACCGATCTGTTTGACCTGGCCGGGTTCGAACGGTTCGATCATGCCCTGCTCCGCCGCCATTTGGCGGATCCATCGGTCGGACTTGATGCTCATTTAGTGTCCTAAATCAGAAATATCGCAACATGAAACGGCGTCTTTTTCCGCATGGCGGCGTTGCTCGTCGTTGCCATAGAGCCAGCTATGTCGCCTCCTCGCGCCTTGCCACGCGAAAAAATCCATCCGTTTCATTTTGTTCCCCTATTTCTGATTCACGACACTATGTATTGGAAATAACGATGTTGGGAAACTTGTTGGAATGATCCTCTGACGTTTCGCCAATTTTAACGGCAACGCGGCGTGCGATCATTTTGTAGATGTCGGTGACGCGGCCATCCGGGTCGGACACGACTGACGGCGTGCCGGCATCAGTGTCGGCACGAATCGCGCCGTCAAGCGGCAATGCGCCGAGGAATTCCACGTTGTAGTCCTTGCACATGCGCTCGCCGCCGCCTTCGCCAAAGATACGCTCTTCGTGTCCGCAGGCCGAGCAGATGTGCAGGCTCATGTTTTCGACCACGCCGATAATCGGAATGCCGACCTTCTCGAACATTTTCAGGCCCTTGCGCGCGTCGATCAGCGCGATGTCCTGCGGCGTGGTGACAATCACCGCGCCGGTCACCGGCACGCGCTGCGCCAACGTCAGCTGAATGTCGCCGGTGCCGGGCGGCAGATCCACCACCAGATAGTCGAGCTCGCTCCAGTTGGTGTTGTTCAGTAACTGCTCCAGCGCCTGCGTCACCATCGGACCGCGCCACACCATGGGCGTTTCGACGTCGATCAGGAATCCGATCGACATCGCCTGAATGCCATGACCGATCAGCGGTTCGAGGTTCTTGCCATCGGGGGATTCAGGCTTGTCGGTAATGCCCAGCATGGTCGGCTGCGACGGGCCGTAGATATCGGCGTCGAGCATGCCGACGCGCGCACCTTCGGCAGACAGCGCCAGCGCCAGGTTGACGGCGGTGGTGGATTTGCCAACACCGCCTTTGCCTGAGGCAATGGCGATGATGTTCTTGACATTGGGGATCAATTTGACGCCGCGCTGCACGCTGTGCGAAACGATCTTGAAGCTGACATTGGCTGTGGCACTGGACACGCCGTCAATGCTTTTGAGCTTGTCTTCTACCTGCTGCTTGATCGTGGCCAACTGGCTCTGCGCCGGGTAGCTCAGCAGGATATCGACCGAAACGGCCTCACCCTCGATCTTGATGTTGCGGGCAGATTTAGTCGACACGTAATCTTTGTGTGTGTTGGGGTCAACCAACTCTTTCAGTGCGGTTTGCACTTGAAGTTCAGAAACGGCCATTTTTGCTCCAGCGGGTAGATTAAGTAATCGCGTATTTTAACGAATTCCGTCGCTTAGGGCGAACGAAAACAGTGAAAACATACGGGTTTCCCTGCCGTTTACAGGGGCATAGGGCATTGTTGGTGGCGCGGCGAAATCACTCACCCAGGTTCAGCTCATACATTTATTTCAATGGGGTACGACGCCGATTTCGGACACCATTTCGGTGAAACGACCCCGGATTGTCTTGCTGCTTTGCGATAGACGCGGGTTCTTGCAGGCGTTCTAGCAACCTGTAAATTCGCCAGCAAACACTCCTCAAAAAGCAAGTGACATAGGCCCTTGGTTCACCCTCTGCGGACTAAACGGTGCTAATGCGGATCAGCGTAATGCGCCACCAAGACAGCTTCGGGTACACGTAGCCGGATGGCTGCCACCAGTTCGCTGATCGCGCCTGGACGAGGTCGCAACGACACCCATAGCAAGTTGAGTTTCAGGTTCAAATCGGCAAACACGACATCCTGATGCAATTCCAACACAGACTGGATATCACGTGACGCCTGCTCAATTTCAGCGGGGGTTCGATTGCGCAAGCGGGGAATCAGCATCATGAAATCGGTCAGCCGCCGCCCTGCGCTGTCGCGCGTAGGCGCAAGCTGCCACAAAGGGATGCCCGGGGCAGACGCAACGGGCGTCAGCGTGGTCGAATCATAGATCCGTATCTTCATCACGCCTCCACTTTGTGTGGTTTCAGTATCCCGGGGCAGGACTTGAGTTGCAGATCCAGCGCGGCACTGTGTCGCTCACAGCCATGACGCATATCTTGCCGCAGATAGCGTACGTCCTTGTGCAGATAGCGCTCCAGCTCTTCAAGCGCCAATCGATAGACATCTCGCTTGAAATCGACCACCGTTTCCATCGACACCCAGTATTCATTCCAGCGCCAAGCATCAAACTCGGGATGACTACTGGCCCGCAACGACACATCGCAATCGCGTCCGGTCAAGCGCAACAGAAACCATATCTGTTTCTGTCCGCGATAGAGGCCGCGATTATCACGCCGTGTCCAGTGCGCCGGCACGTCGTAGCGCAACCACTCGCGCGTGCGTCCGATAACGCGCACGTGCTCCGGGAGCAAACCCACTTCTTCTTCCAGTTCCCGAAACATGGCTTGTTCAGGTGTTTCCCCTGCATTCATGCCACCTTGGGGAAACTGCCAGGCGTGCTGATTGACGCGCTTGCCCCAGAAAACCTGGTTATGCGCATTGCACAATATGATGCCGACGTTCGGGCGGTACCCCTCTCGGTCAATCATGGCCGCCACCATCTGTAAAATTCTATTACCTGCATTCTTTCACACCCACCGGAAATTGCAAACCTGTAGCGGTCTGAAATCAGGCTTTAGTTATTGTTTTAACAGGAATTTTCAAAGTACAGAAGAAACCGGAACAGGCTTTTAAAGCCATTCCGCCGAAGCGGAATTGTATTTAGGACACCTCTAAAAATTCAGAGTTTGCCCAAATGCAAGGCGCGATAAAAAATCTGCAGGTGTCCGTCCTGGACGCCGAATGAAGTGGTGCATTAACACTGCTCCACTAATCGAGCAGCGGCACGATGCCCTCTGCCCACTGAAGATCTCTCGAAAAACCGCGCAGATCCAGCCCAAAGTGTTTCGACAAGTCAGCCAACTTGGGCTGTACTGCGTCGAGACGCGCAGCTGCGCCCGGTTCCTTGAATGCCATCACGATGACATTGACTTTGTGCTGCACGGCAATCCAACCCACTTCCCCGCCAAATGCCCGCGAAAGCCGCGCAAAATACTCAGCAAATTCAGCGTCGCCCCCCCATAAATTGACCACCAGAATCCCGCCGGGCTTGAGCGCACGATAGCAAGCCGTATAAAACTTTTGCGTGGCCAAGCCCTCCACCTGATTGCCGGCATCGAAGCCGTCCAGCAGGATAATGTCGGCACTGTCGGGCTGCTGCTTCACAAACAGCGCGCCATCGGCTTCAACCACGGTCAGGGTCTCGTCGTCAGGCGGCAACTCGAAATGCGTGCGTGCGGCAGCAATCACCCGAGGATCGATTTCAACTGCCGTGACCTGTGTTTGAGGGAGATGTTTGCGAATGAATTTGGCGAATGAGCCGCCACCCAAGCCAACCATCAACACGTTTTGTGGCGCTGGGTTAAACATCAAAACCCCCATCATTGCGCGTGTATAGGCCAGTTCCAGATCCCACGGCCGGCTCACCCGCATCAAGCTCTGAATGGCGCAACTCCCCAGACGCAGGGTGCGCAAGCCGCGCTCTTCGACCACTTCCAACCCGTCATCATCTGCCCGGCGTTTCCCAAACTTCATGCGCATGGCGGCTCTGTCCTGAAAATGAGCGCGAAAGATTACACGTCTGCACGCTAAAATACCGTTTTTCGCCTCAACCCCCCATCATGCGTGCCAGCCAGTTTTTCATTTCCACGACCAAGGAAGCCCCGTCCGAAGCCGAACTCGTCAGCCACAAACTCATGCTGCGCGCCGGATTGATCAAGCGACTGGGATCGGGGCTCTATACCTGGATGCCGCTGGGCCTGCGTGTGCTGCGACGGGTGGAAGCCGTGGTGCGCGAGGAAATGAACCGGGCCGGGGCGATCGAACTGCTGATGCCGGCGGTGCAGCCCGCCGAATTGTGGGAAGAAACCGGGCGCTGGGCCCAGTTTGGCCCGCAAATGCTGAAATTCACCGATCGCCACAAGCGTGATTTCTGCTTTGGTCCTACCCACGAGGAAGTCATTACCGACATCGCGCGTCGCGAAATCAAGAGCTACCGTCAGTTGCCGCTGAATTTTTACCAGATCCAGATGAAGTTCCGCGACGAAATCCGTCCGCGTTTCGGTGTCATGCGCGCGCGCGAATTTCTGATGAAGGACGCCTATTCCTTCCATCCCAACAAGCAAAGTCTCGCGACCACGTACCAGACCATGGTCGACGCCTATACGCGGATTTTCACCCGGCTGGGGCTGACCTTCCGCGCGGTCGCGGCTGACACGGGCGCCATCGGCGGGTCGGGCTCTCAAGAATTCCATGTGCTGGCCGATTCGGGTGAAGACCTCCTCGCCTATTGCCCCAATTCCGATTACGCCGCCAACGTTGAACTGGCAGAGGCCGTCGCGCCCGCCGCGCCGCGCGCCGCGCCGGCTCAGGAGATGCAATCCATAACCACACCGGGTGTCAAAACCATCGATGAGGTGGCCGCTTTTCTCAAGTTCAACGTCAATCAGACCGTTAAAACCCTGATTGTGGAAGGAACGGATGGCCCGGTTGCCTTGCTGGTACGGGGCGACCATGTGTTGAACGACCTCAAAGCCGAGAAAATCGCGGGCGTGAACATTCCATTTGCCCTGGCAAATGAAGCCGCAGTCCGTGCCGCGACCGGCTGCGGGCCCGGTTCAGTCGGCCCGGTGGGGTTGAACATCCCGGTGATTGCCGACCGCACGGTGGCTGCAATGAGCGATTTTGTCTGTGGTGCCAATGTCGACGGCCAACACCTTATCGGTGTCAATTTTGGCCGTGACCTGCCCGAACCGGTTGTGGTCGATCTGCGTAATGTCCTTGCCGGCGACCCCAGCCCCGACGGCAAAGGCACACTGAAACTCTGCCGCGGCATCGAAGTCGGGCATGTGTTCCAACTGGGCAGCAAGTACTCGCTCGCCATGGACGCCACTTACCTGGACGAGGCAGGCAAATCACAACCCATGGAAATGGGTTGTTACGGCGTCGGCGTCTCGCGTATCGTGGCCTCGGCCATCGAACAGCACCACGACGATAAAGGCATCATTTGGCCCATTGCCATGGCTCCGTTCTTGCTCGTTATTGTAGCAATCGGCTATGGCAAAAGTGAGATGGTTAAAACGGCTGCTGATAACGTGTATGCCGAGTTGAAGGCTGCGGGGCATGACGTACTGCTGGACGACCGCGATGAGCGGCCCGGCGTCATGTTTGCCGATGCTGAATTGATCGGTATACCCCACCGTATCACGGTGGGTGAACGCGGGTTGAAGGACGGCATCATCGAATATCAAACGCGCCTTGCCGAGGCAGGCCAGGCCATCGAACCCAAGAAAATCGTACTTAAAGAAGCCATGAAATTTTTGACAGGAATACTGAATCACTGACATGAGGGCACCCATGAAAGCATTGACGGCCATTAGCCTGTTGCTGGCAGCCAGCTTCCTGACCCTCCCCGCGCAAGCGGGGGGGCAACGGGAGGAGGCCATGTCGGCCAATGTGCGTTCGTCACTGCAACGTGGACTGGCCGACACCGCGGTCACCCGCACCGCGTTTAGACAAGCCGTAGATGAAACAGCTTGGCTGAAAGAAATGTCGCATCGGCTGTCCAAACGCATACCGGACGAATCCGAGCGCATGGAGTTTCTGACCACCTTGCACTGGGAAGCCTCGCGCGCAGGTGTCGATCCCCAATTAATGCTGGGACTGATTCAGGTCGAAAGCGGCTTTCGTAAATACGCCATATCGCCAGTTGGCGCACGCGGCTACACACAAGTGATGCCGTTCTGGGTCAAAGCCATTGGCAACCCCGACCACAACCTGTTCCAACTGCGGACCAATCTGCGCTATGGCGCACTCATCTTGCGCCACTACATCGACATTGAACGCGGCGACTTATTCCGCGCGCTGGGACGCTTCAACGGCAGCCTCGGCCGCCCGGAATACCCCAACCTGGTAGTCGGCGCGTGGAAGCGGCATTGGGATTACCAGCCCACGACCCAATCAGCTGACACCTCCTCCACATCACGCAGCTGACATCCAGAACGGCAAGGCTTGATTCCCGAATCCGGCGGTCCGGCCGCTTGCAGCGAGGATAAATATCCATGCCGCCCCCCGGCATTCCGCTCCCCCAGAGCGCTACCCAGAGCCTGTTCTCGCGGCCTGATTACCCAGTGGGGTAACACAGCAGGCTGACGAATTTTCAGCATTCTGTCGTTTCCCCCATCATTTCTCACTGCACGATGTCGCTTTCCATTCCGTGCGCAACCCTCCGCAAAGCCGTACCAAACAGCAGTGCCCGCGTTATGTCTCTGCTGGCACGACCTATGCTAGTTAATTGGTTCAGGCAATGACCTGCATCACAATAATGGAGAGACGATCATGGAAATGACCATACAGTTGGCCCGCACAGCCAAGGGACAGGAAGAAATCTTTAATCTGGGTCACACGTTGCGGCCAAAATTCCGTCAGCTTCTGTTCGATATCGGGAACGGCACTTCATTCGGTGAATTGTGCCGCAGACACCCGAAATGTGTAGAGATCGATAGCATGGTGAATGAACTGCTCCAAAGGGGCTTCATTCAGACGCTTCGCAACATCGCATCCGCTCCAGCAGACCTACCGGCTCCCCGGGTTGAACCCATCGCGGCCCCGGTTCAGTTCACAGGCAGCTTGAGTGAAGCGCATACCTTCGTGCTTGAGTACATGGCTGTCTTGGTGGGAACCAAATCTCCAGCCTACAAACAGATGAGTGAAATAAAGGATGTCGCTGGATTCAAGGCTTTATTGCCCCTGTGTCGCAAGGTCATCGCGGCCGTCGCTTCACCGCACCAGGCTGCCGAAATGGAAGCAGGTGCTGCTCAGCGACTGGGCGTTTAAGCACCTGTAACGAAATAAATGGACCTTTGGCGCTGGATTGGCATGCGATGCCAGGCGCGGAGTGCGCCGTATGGCGAGCCACACAAGCGATTCGCAACGACGCAGTGTGCCCAAGCCCAGGAGTCGAATGTTCATGTTGCTGAGGAACCGGCTCCAAGCCCCTCGCAGCGAAATCAAGGCTGCCCGAAACGAAGAATAATGAGCGTTTTGGGTTGGCAATCCGCCACCACCACAGTTCCAGGAGCGCTTGGGACCGCGCTCACCACGCCATCAAACGGTGCTTTCAACTCGGTGTCGTTCAGGTTCTTTTGCGCGATGACTTTACGTGCGTTGTTAGCGGACAAGGTCGCCTGCGCCCGAGTGTGCCGTAACAGGGCAGCATCGAGCTCCGAGGTCGATGACACCGTACGCTTGAACAGCTCCTGCGCACGCTCCGCCTCACGCTTGGCATCCCCTTCATCTGCCTGCGCGCGCACGTGCTCCGCAGTCGCTTCGTCCAGGCGCGCCTGCAGGATGGTTTTTTCCAGTCGCAGCAGCACCGTACCCTTGCTCACACGCTGCCCGACTTTGACCAGTACTTGATCCACCACCCCGGAAACCCGTGTGGTCAGTTCGACTTTTTCTGCGGCCCACAATGGGGTCGCTGCCAGCACCCCCCAAGCAGCCAGCGCCAGTGCCAACAAGCTCTGTTTCATTTTTTTGCTTCCTCAACAGCTGGCAAGCTGCCACCTGACAATGCATCAATGCGCGCCAACGCCAGCGCCAGCCTGTATTCCACCTGCTTGCGACGCAACAACGCAAGCTGGGTGTCAGCCATGCTCGCACCCAGATTGGTTTTCATTTCCAGTTCATACTCCGCGCGCGCGCGTTCCAGCATCCAGTCCCGAAACTCAATTTGCTTGTCTGCGGCGGCACGACCGCTTTCACGCAGCCATTCAATTTCCTGAAGCGTCGTAAACAGCGATTCTGACAAGTCGCGCTTGAGTTTTTCCAGCTCGGCAGCAATGCGCTCTTTTTGCGCACCTTCGCGCGCCACCCGTGCATCCACTCGCGCACCTTGATACAAGGGGATAGTAAACACCAGCCCGGCACTCAGGTCATCGCGCGTGATTGAGCTACGGCTATATCCCGCACCGATCACTTCTGCATCCAGCGTAGGATTGCGGTCTGCACGCACCGCCGCTATCCGCCCATCCGATGCCGCAAGCTGTGCCTGCAGCGCAAGTACACGAGGATTATTGCGCATTGCGACAGCGAGCACTTCTTCGTATTTGGAAACAGCTCGGGCATTGTCCTTCAAGGCAGGCTCTTCGAGTTCTGAGGGCAACACGTCGGGGCGGTTCATCGCATGGGCCAACTTCTGCCGCGTGCTGCTCATACGCTGCTGGCTGGCGTAACGTCGCTCACGAACATCCTGAAAAGTAGCCTCTAAACGCACCAGATCAGGCTGACTGATCTGCCCCACTTCTAAGCGTTTCCTGGCGTTATCCCAGGACACATAGGCCAGAGCCATGAGTTCGTTGTCTGCGGCGTATTGCATATCTGCCAGCAACACATCGAAATACCGCGCCATGATGTCGATGCGACGCACGTTTTCGACATTGAATAGCGCAGCCTGACGCGCCACGATTTCCTGATCGGCCGCTGCGATGGCCTGGTTGCTGCGGCCAAAATCAAACAAGGATTTACGTGCAACGATGCGTCCGATATTGTCAGACGCCCAGTCGCCATCAGGACGACGGCCTGTGCGCAGGCTACCATCCAAAAACAGGCTGAAATCCTGTCGGCTACCTGCCTGTTCGCGGTCGGCTCGCGCCAGCGCCAATTCGCTTTCCGCTACGCGGCGATCAGGATGGGGAGCCGACACGCTAGCCAGCGCCGCTTCAAGCGTCAAACGCTCAGCCCACACCGGCGCAGACAATACCCACGCCAACAGCACACAAGCGACTGCACGCATCATTTAACTTGTTTGTATTTGGTAAAGGGTTGGGTCGCGTACGCACCCTCGGCCACATATTTCCCGAGCAACAGCAACTCAGCCTTGTCTTTTGTGGGCCCGGTGTAGCGCGTAACGAGTTTTCCGTCGAGATCAAAAAACAACAGCGTTGGAGTAGCACGAACACGATGCGAAAACGCAAAGTCTTTTTCAGTGGTGGCCTTGCCCTGGAAATCAGTTATCTCGGTATCGCCATTGACATCGATCGAATACACCAGAAACTGCGCACGGTAAGCGTCCTGAACATCCGACTGGTTAAGGATGGTGGTCTTCATACGTTCGCAAAACGGGCAGGCATCCATTTCGAAAAACAGAAACACGCCCTTCTTTCCTTGTTTTTTGGCTTCCTGCAAATCCGCCTTTAAATCGCCGAATTTTGGCTGGAAGAAGAAGTTACCGGGGTCGCGCGTTTCCGCCCAAGCGGGTGTCGCGAACAATAGAATAAATGCGAGTAACACATGTCGCATGGAGTCTCCTGAAAACCTCTGCTGTTTTTGCACGCGGCTTATTTACTGGCGCTTACTTTTTTGCTGCTGATGAAGCTTTCAACCGATTCGCGTGTAATCAAACCCGTCTGATGCGCAACCATCTTGCCATCGGGATTAAATAAATAGGTGGTCGGCAAGCCCTGCATCGGGCCAATCTGGCTCACGATTTTGGGTGTACCCAGCACGATGGGATAGGTTACCAACAAGCCATCGGCAAAGTCCGTTACTTGTTTGGCCGATTTATAATCCATTGCAACCCCGATGACGACGAGATTATTCTTCTTGGCGCCATGCAGCGCTATCAAATCCGGGATTTCTTCCAGACAGGGCGGGCACCAAGTGGCCCAGTAGTTCACCAGCACCCATTTCCCTTTGTAACCAGAGAGGGTATGCGTCTTTCCGGTAGTGTCCGTTACTTTGAAGTCAGCCGCCTGCGCGCCCACCACAATCAGCGTCATCAACGCCAGAAATAGACCGGCCAGCCACATCGGATAAAATCGATTTCTTTGTAACGTCTGCATTGGTTTTCCCATTATGAATGAATTGCGTACCGAGAAAGACTCGCTTGGCGAGGTCCAGGTTCCCCAGAATGCCTGGTATGGCGCACAAACCGCTCGTGCAATAGTTAATTTTCCCATTTCTGGCCGCGGTCCGGATAAGGATTTCGTACTAGCCCACGTCCGTATAAAGCTCGCCGCTGCACATGCCAACTGCCAGCCGGGGTGGTTATCCGAGCATAAGCGCGATGCCATTGCCGCCGCCTGCGACACAATCCTCGCCGGCGAGTATATCGATCAATTCGTGGTCGACCGTTTTCAGGCAGGCGCCGGCACCAGCCACAACATGAACAGCAACGAAGTCATCGCCAACCTCGCCAACGTGGCGCTGGGCGGTGAAAAAGGCGGCTACACGCCGATCAACCCCAACGACGACGTTAACATGGGGCAGTCGACCAACGACACCATCCCCACCGCGATCCGCCTCGCCGTGCTGGCCAAGTTGCCCCGCCTGACCGCTGCGGTAAACAACATGGCTGCTGAATTTGCGCGCCTGGCCGAGCGCGAAAAAGACACCGTCAAATCCGGCCGCACCCATTTGCAGGACGCCGTGCCCACCACCATCGGCCATGAATTCGCCGGCTACGCCTGGACGCTTGCCCGTTGCGAAGCCGCGCTCGATGCGTTGCGGCCCGCCCTGTGCGAAACCGGCCTCGGCGGTTCCGCCGCCGGCACCGGGCTCAACACCGCGCCCGATTACCCCGCCCGTGCGGCTTCCGAGCTGGCCCGTCTGACCGGTGAACCGATACGCGTCGGCCAGCTGGTTGCCCAAATGCAGTCGATGAACGATCTGGCGCGCCTATCCGGCGAAATCCGCAACCTCGCGCTGGAACTCACCCGCATCTCCAACGATCTTCGCCTGCTCGCATCCGGCCCGCGCACCGGCCTCGGCGAAATCCAGTTGCCGCCGGTGCAACCCGGCTCCAGCATCATGCCCGGCAAGGTCAACCCGGTGATGTTCGAGATGCTCAACCAGGTCTGCTTCCAGGTGCTGGGACAGGACGCCGCCGTGTCCTACATGGTGCAGGCCGGCCAAATGGAACTGAACGTGATGATGCCGGCGATGGGTTCCGCCCTGTTCGACGCCATGGACTGGCTGACCAACGCCATCAACGCCGCCACCGAAAAAAACCTCAAAGGCATCGTCGTCAATCGGGAAAGGTGTGCTTTCTTCATCCACCAGAGCGTCGCACTCGCCACCCTGCTCAATACCCAGATCGGCTACAACCAGGCCGCCGAGGTCGCCAAGGAGTCTGAACAGTCAGGTCGTCCGGTGCGCGACATCGTGGCCGAGCGGGGACTGATGAGTGCGGCGGATTTTGATGTGCTGGTGCTGCAGGCGGCGCATGGGGTGGGGAGTGGCGGTGGAGCAGGTTAAGTGCTGGGCCGAAGTCGAGACGTG
>JBKJIS010000238.1:0-12435 GCA_046598305.1 Thiobacillus sp. | reverse complement strand
CATGTCGCAGCCGGCTTCGATTGCAGCGGTAACCCGCTCCACCATGCCGCCCGCCACACCCGCGGCTTCCATGCAGAGGTCATCGCTGAACACAGTGCCGTTGAACTGCAGTTGATGCCGCAGGATCTTTTGCAGCCAAATTTTTGAAAATCCGGCGGGGGAGCTGTCGACCTTGGGATAAATCACGTGCGCCGGCATGACCGCAGCAAGCCCGGCCTCGATCATCAGACGGAACGGCACCAGGTCGGCGATGGCGATGTCGGCGAGCGTGCGCTCGTCCATCGGAATGGCGACATGCGAATCCGCCACCACAAAACCATGCCCGGGGAAATGTTTGCCGCAGGCCGCCATACCCGCATCCTTCATGCCCAGCATCACGGCTTGTCCCAGCTGAAACACGGCATGCGGATCGGCGTGGAATGATCGGTCACCAATGACCGAAGAGGCGCCGTAATCCAGATCGAGCACCGGCCCAAAACTGAAATCAACTCCGTGTGCGCGCAACTCACTCGCCAGCACAAACCCGGTTTCACGTGCCAGCTCGCGTGCACGTTGCGGGTGGTCGTTCCAGATTTCGCCGAACGTTCGCATCGGCGGGATCCGGGTGAAGCCTTCACGAAACCGTTGCACGCGTCCGCCTTCATAATCGACAGCGATCAGCAGCGGCGCAGGTTTAAGGGCGTGGATTTCTGCGCTCAGCGCGGCCAGCTGTGCGCTATCGTAATAATTGCGCGTGAACAGAATTACGCCGCCCGCGACTTGATGTGCACAATAATCAGGCATATTTAACCGTTCATGGCGCTGTTTTTGATGAGTTCGAACTGGTTTCTGTGCATTAGCTGCCATTCCCGGGTCACCTTCTCCATCCCTTTTAACACTCTTAACAGGAACTGGCGAAACCCCATGACCGACTTGATGAAGCCGAACACCGGCTCCACCATCTGCTTGCGTAGCGCATACAGCATCCATCCCAACTTGGTTTTGAGCCTGTTCTCCATGCGATCTTTCGGTGTGGCGTCGGTATCTATCGGTGTCGGTTCGGTAAAGCGATCCTTCACGCCCGGATGGTGGTCTTCCCGCTCCAGCGCGATCAACGGCTCGATCCCGGCGGCGTCAACGGCGGCGAGGTTGTTCTCGCTGTAATAGCCGCAATCCACGATTCGGATGCGTAGAGGCCTTCCACCGGAGGTCAGGGCGGCTTGCCGCCGGGCGTCCGTCCAGCTTCCGCTGTGCGCGCGGAGCGTTGGGCGAGCTTCTCTTCCCAAGCCGCATGTTCCTGTTCGAAGCGAGCGCGAGCCCGCGCTTCGATCTTGGTCTTCGCCGCTTCCATGACGGCCAGCCGGTCTTGCCGGCATTTGATCTCGCAGGGCATTCATGCCATCGGGAATGTCTGCCTGGTCGGCTGATTCGGCCAGTTCCAGCACTTGCAGGAAGATGCCGGACAATTCGCCGAAGAAGCGACGCCGTAAGGTGGCGAGGGTGTCGTGGTCGGGGTGGCTACCGGCGGCGAGGTAGCGAAACGCCAGCGAATCGTAGATGGCGCGTTCGATCCTGCGGCTGGAAAAGACGCCGGTGGCGTAGCCGTAGACCAGCAGGCTGAGCAGCACTTCGGGGTGGTAGGCGGTGCTGCCGCGCCCGGCATAGGCTGCGGGTGAGCGCGGTGATATCAAGTTTCTCGATGGCTTCGAGGATGAAGCGGGCAAGGTGGTCTTCGGGCAGCCAGTCGTCTACTGACGCAGCAGGAGATAGGCGGTCTTACGGTCGGTAAAGCGGAAACGACTCATGCGGTGGCAATCGGCTGGTCAAGTGGCAGAACTATCCAGGATATGGCGGGGAAAGTCCGACAGGCTGCTAGCCATCGCGCACCCTGGATGCAGCTTGGCGTATTCGATATTTTGGTTGGTTCGCACCGGATTCGTGCAGAGGAAGCGACTTTAAGAACAGTGTATGACACCCTGAAATTACATCGTGTGCGGCACCGTACAGACGCCTTGGCGCTGCCTGCTTAGGGTGTCCCGGGAACAAGCACATCGTTTATGACCGCCCCGCAGCGGGATACACCTTGTCAACAATCTGGCTGCGCCTATAACGAACCATTCAGCATACGCCGACCGCAGGCAAACCGGCGTGACCCAACAGGAGATCGATCATGAGCACAGCAAAGGCAACGCGACATTCCGCAAAAGGCAAACAGGAAATGGGCTCGGGCCCGAACGGCGGTTCACAGCAGCAGGCTGCTGGCGGCGAACTGCACCAGAGCGCCGGGGGCGCGCACCCGGCGCTCACCACCAACCAGGGTCTTGCACTTTCCGATAATCAAAACTCGCTCCGGGCCAATCCGCGCGGTCCTACGCTGCTGGAAGATTTCATCCTGCGTGAAAAAATTACCCATTTCGATCACGAGCGTATTCCCGAGCGCATCGTTCATGCGCGGGCGACGGGCGTACATGGCTTCTTCGAGCTGACCGCCTCGTTGAAGCAATACACCACCGCCAGAATACTCACCGAGGTGGGTGAGAAGACGCCCGTGTTTACGCGCATATCGACTGTCGCGGGCGGCGCGGGTTCGGTCGATACCCCGCGTGACGTACGTGGGTTTGCCGTGAAGTTTTATACCAAGGAAGGCAATTGGGATCTGGTCGGCAACAATGTCCCGGTTTTCTTCATCCAGGACGCTATCAAATTCCCCGACCTGATCCATGCCGTCAAGATGGAGCCCGACCGCGGCTTTCCGCAATCAGCGACCGCGCACGACACGTTCTGGGATTTCATTTCGCTCACGCCCGAATCCATGCACATGGTGATGTGGATCATGTCGGATCGCACCATCCCGCGTTCGCTGCGGATGATCGAAGGCTTTGGCGTGCACAGTTTCCGGCTGATCAACGCCGCCGGCAAATCGACCTTCGTCAAATTCCACTGGCGTCCCAAGCTCGGCCTGCAGTCCACGATCTGGGATGAGACCGTCAAGATTTCCGGTGCTGATCAGGACTTCCACCGCCGCGACATGTTCGAGGCCATTGCGGCCGGTAATTTCCCCGAGTGGGAATTCGCGGTACAGCTTTTCACGCAGGAAGAAGCCGACCGTTTCCCGTTCGATCACCTGGACGCGACCAAGCTGATTCCAGAAGAACTGGTGCCGCTGAAAGTGATCGGCCGCATGGTGCTGGATCGCTGGCCGAACAATTTCTTTGCCGAAACCGAACAGGTTGCCTACTGCCCTTCGCATGTGGTGCCGGGTATCGATTTTTCGAACGATCCGCTGCTGCAGGGCCGTTTATTTTCCTATCTCGACACCCAGCTGTCGCGCCTGGGTTCGCCCAATTTCCACCAGATTCCGGTCAACGCGCCCAAGTGCCCGTTCGCCAACCATCAGCGCGACGGCCACATGCAGATGGCACAACCGACGGGCCGTGTTGCCTATGAGCCCAACTCCCTGTCGGAAAACTCGCCACGCGAAACGCCCAAGGGCTTTCATAGCGCCGCAGTGGCCGAAACGGGCGAAAAAGGCCGCATCCGTGCCGAGAGTTTTGCCGACCACTACAGCCAGGCGCGGCAGTTCTATCTCAGCCAGACCAAGTATGAGCAGGCGCATATCGCCTCGGCGTTGGTGCTCGAGCTTTCCAAGGTCGAACATCCGCACATACGTGTAGCCATGGTCGGCCACCTGCGCCATATCGAAAAAGACCTCGCCCAACGCGTTGCCGCAGGTCTGGGGTTCGACAAAATGCCCGATGCACCGCTGGCTGCAGCGCCCGTGCAGAAATTGCCGCCTTCGCCCGCATTGCAGATCATCGGCAAGATGAAAAACACGCTCGCGGGGCGCGCGGTCGGCATCCTGATTGCGGAGGGCTCGGACGGTGCTGTCATCAAGAAGATCAAAAAGGCCGCGACCGATGCGGGCGCCAGCGTGAAGATCGTCGCCCCCAAAGTGGGCGGCACCAAGCTTGCCGATGGCTCGATGCTGGTGGCTGACGGACAGCTGGCGGGCACGCCTTCTGTGCTATTCGATGCAGTCGCCGTCATCCTCTCCGACAAAGGCGCAAAGGCCCTGTCGAAGGAAGGCGCCGCGATCGATTTCGTGCGCGATGCGTTCGGTCATCTCAAGGCCATCGCCGTCGACAAAGGCGGCCAGGCGTTGCTGAAAACAGCGAATGTCGGACAGGACGCGGGCATCGTGGACGTCAACGACAAGACCGCCTTTATTGCTGCAGCCAAGACACGCCAGTGGGAGCGGGAAAAGTCCGTTCGCACCCTGGCCTAGCAAATGGACGTTCGACCGTTGAACGTGCGCGTTCAACGCCTTCCGCTAATCAATCAGGTGACACACAATGAGCACAATCACAACGCAAGACGGTACGCAACTGTATTACAAGGATTGGGGCACAGGGCAGCCTGTGGTGTTCAGCCACGGCTGGCCCCTCAGCGCGGATAGCTGGGAGGCCCAGATGCTGTTCCTGGCTTCCAACGGCTATCGCTGCATTGCCCATGACCGTCGCGGCCATGGCCGGTCGAGCCAGCCCTGGAATGGCAATGAGATGGACACCTTTGCCGACGACCTGGCGACGCTCATCGAAACGCTCGACCTGAAGGACGCCGTCCTGATCGGCTTCTCCATGGGCGGCGGCGAGGTTGCCCGCTATATCGGCCGCCACGGCACCAAACGGCTAGCCAAGGCCGCGCTGATTTCCGCTGTCCCGCCGCTGATGCTGAAAACGGAGGCCAATCCTGGCGGTTTACCGATCGAGAAATTCGACGAGATTCGCCAGGGCGCGATGGCCGACCGCTCGCAGCTCTACCAGGATATCGCCAGCGGCCCGTTCTTCGGGGCCAACCGGCCGGGTGCCAAGGTCTCGCAGGGCATGATCGATTCATTCTGGCTGCAGGGAATGCAGGCCGGCCACAAGAACACCTTCGACTGCATCAAGGCGTTCTCCGAAACGGATTTCACCGAAGACCTGAAGAAGTTCGACGTGCCGACGCTGATCATTCACGGTGACGACGACCAGATCGTGCCAATCGGCGCCGCGGCGCTCAGCTCAGCGAAGCTGGTCAGGAATGCGACCCTGAAAATCTACCCGGGCGCACCCCACGGCCTCGCGGATACGCACAAAGACCAGCTCAACGCCGACCTGCTGGCATTTCTTCTCTCAAGCAAAGCAGAAACACCATGAGCCCATCATCGGCCAGAACGCAATGGGCTGTATCAACACCGGCAACGACTGCGCGACCGAGTGCGGCGCTGCTGTTGGCGTTTAAGCCATGCAGTGAACAATCCGTCTGAAACCAGATATTTTTATGACTTTCATTTACTCATTCAGGAGACGCAACATGCTTTTTTTCAAAACACTCATCGTCGGCAGCTTGCGAACCGCAACTGCATTATTCGCAGCCATTACGCTCTCCCACACGGCATTCGCGCAGGAAACGGTATTTGCCTATGGTCCAGGTGGCCCTGCACCGGCCATGAAAGAGGCCGCCATCGCCTTTGAAAAAACAACCGGGGTGAAAGTGGAAGTGACCGCCGGCCCCACGTCTGAATGGCTGGACCGGGCGAAGACCGACGCCGATCTGATTTTTAGCGGCTCCGAGACGATGATGACCGATTTCGTCTACGCCATGGACGGCCAGCTTTCCCATCAGAACGTAACGCCCTTGTACCTGCGTCCCTTGTCCATTTTGGTCCGCCCCGGCAATCCAAAACACATCAAAGGCGTGAAAGACATCCTCAAGCCTGGCGTGAAAGTTTTGGTGGTGAATGGCGCGGGCCAGAACGGCGCATGGGAAGACATGGCTGGACGCAAAGGCGATATCAGGACAGTCGAGGCGCTGCGTCGCAATATCGTCGCCTATTCCAAAAACAGCGCTGAAGCCAAGCAGACCTGGATCGACAGCAAGGACATCGACGTCTGGCTGATCTGGAATATCTGGCAGGTAGCCAATCCGCAATTAGCCGACATCGTGCCGATCGAACGTGACTATGCGATCTATCGCGATGCTGCCATTGCCATCACCCGGCGTGCCGAAAACAAGGCGTCTGCCAAAGATTTTGCCCTTTTTCTGAAATCGCCTGCGGGCGCCAGAATATTTGCCAAATGGGGCTGGATAACCGATTGGAAATAATCAAACTCAACATTCTTCACTTCGGTTTTTTTCGGTGCTGATGATCGGTGCCGAAAACAAACAGCACGTGGGAAAGCGTTGCGGCGAAAGTTTCTCGTCGCGCAATTGCTCGGTTGGGGTTTAAACCCGGGGTTTGCCAATGATTAGTCAGCGCCTGACCGCTTGCCATTATCTGGATACCGGCCAACGCACCTGCCACGCCGACGATGGACGCGAGCTTGCGTGCGAAGGGTCTGGCCAGGACGCGTCGTTTGTCGTTGGCATGCCTTGGCCGGAACCGCGATTCGAGGTGCGTGACGACGAGGTCATGGATAATCTGACCGGCCTGATCTGGTGTCGCAGTGCCGGCCTCGCGGAATTTCCGCTCACCTGGCAGGAAGCGCTCGATTTCGTCGCGACCATGAACCGCGAACAGCGTTTTGGCCAGCGCGATTGGCGCATGCCCAACCGCCGCGAATTGCGCAGCTTGCTCAGCCTGCAAACCCGATTGCCTGCGCTGCCTGAGCAACACCCGTTCATCGATGTGTTCAACGGCTGGTACTGGACCGCGACGACGGCGGCCATCAGCCCGGCGCACGCCTGGTACGTGGCGCTCGATGGTGCGCGCATGTTTTACGGCGGCAAGGATCAATCCTTCATGCTATGGCCGGTGCGCGGCGAAGGTCTGGGGGTGGTCCCGTGCACCGGCCAATGCCTGTGCTACGACGCCGCCGGCAAAGTTATTCCATGCACCGGCACCGGTCAGGACGGTGAATGGCGTGTCGGCGCCCCATGGCCTGAACCGCGCTTCGAAACGTCTCACGCCGGCGTCCTGGATCGCCTCACCCGCCTGCTCTGGCGCCGCAGCGCGAACCTCACACCGCAACCGGTGGTCTGGCGTGAAGCATTGGCCGCAGTGGCCGAACTTAACCAGGAAAGCGAGGGCGGTACCTGGCGGCTGCCTACGATCAACGAACTGGAAGCCTTGGTGGATTGCGCCGTTCACAGCCCGGCCTTGCCGTCCGGGCATTCATTCGTCGACGTGCAGGATATTTACTGGTCGTCCAGCACCAGCCTGTTCGAGCCCGACTGGGCCTGGGCCCTGTACCTGGAAAAAGGCGCGACGGGCGTCGGGCAAAAGCGGTTCGCGCAATTTTCGGTATGGGCCGTGGCATCTTTCGATTGAATCAGGGTCGTCACTGTAGGGGCCGTTAAGCCGTTCAGATGCCACCAGGAAAATTTCCCCGCTACCGCGGTTATCTGCTTCTGCTGACAGCGCGAGCCCCCGAGCTCGATGACCTGCCCGTGGCTGATCGCCACGCTGGTAAATGCCCTCGCGGGCCTGCCGGTTGCTCCGGGCAAGGCCTCCTTCATCATGGAAGGCTCCATCACAACCCCGTAACCGTCGGTTTGGAGAGCGGAACCGGATTCGTTGGGCCGGTTCTGGTGCGAACACCATCGCCGGATCAATACGTCCGTGCGCTGTTCCTGGCGGGACGGTTTCCGCCGTCACGCTTCTGCCATCAAGTCGATGCTTTCCTGGCCCACCAGGGGCGCGCCGAGCCGATGCGCCAGTCCTTCCGCTCCCTGCCGCATGAGGATCCCGTGGTTACGGATAAACATCGAGCGGGCAACCGGGGCGATCAGGTTCATCCACCAGCGGGTGCTGCGGACATGCCACTCGTAACGGACGACGCAGACCGCGCCCTCGTTGATGAAATGCCAGCGGCCGACCCCTTCAAGGTCGCCTTGGACGGACCCCTCGATGGCCACCCGCTTTTCGATGCGGGTGGCGCGCACCTCGAACACCATCCGGTAGGGCAATCGCCCCTGCCAGAAATAACGCAGGACGCTGTTGACCCCAGTGGCATCACCGGCCGCAACCTGCTCCACTTTCTGCATGCCCGGCCACCAGTCCGGCCAGCGCGGGGAATTGTGGATGGTTGCGTACACCTCCTCCAGCGGCGCTTCGATGCGCCAGATTGTTAGCAAGTGATATTCCGCCAAGGTGTCTCCAAAGAAGGGCTAAAGGGAATCAGCGGCGGTCGCGAAGCAAACCAGTGATGAAGACCGCCGCAGGCCATGCGTCAGTTTGCCCGTGCGCAATGTGCGCTTTCGTACAGACGTTCGCCTTCGCTTGAGTATTATTGCAAACAAGGACATGGCAAGGACATTTTGCCGGCATTTCCGGAACGACGACTTTGATACCGACTTTGGTGGTGGTTTGTCACTGCTTGCCCGAGTGTTAGAAAACTGATGAACAATAGGAGCACGATCATGAACGATGCAACTCAGGATTTTGTACGCCCTGGCTACGAAACCCAGCCCATTCCAGGTTTCCCCCATGCGCCCGTTGACTGGTCCCGCGAACAGGCCGAGGCAGTCGCCCAAACGGAAGGCCTGACGCTGACTGAAACGCACTGGCAGGTCGTGCGGGCGTTGCAAGAGCTGTGTGCGCACAATGCGGAACCTGCCCTGAACGCTCGCGACCTGCACGATGCGCTCGATGAGCATTTTCATGCCGAAGGTGGCATCAAGTATCTCTACAAACTGTTTCCCGAGGGGCCCCTGGCCCAAGGTTGCCTGCTTGCTGGCCTGCAACCGCCGCCAGGCACTCAGGACAAGGGCATGGGCAGCGCGGTCTAAGCGCTTAGCATCCATCAGGCGTATCAACCGCCGCGCAAGCTCCTCTGTGGGTCTGCGCGGTGCGGTCACGTGTTGTTCAGCGGTCCCGCGCCGGTCCGGCTGATCATCGCCACAAACTCGCGGCGGGGTCGAGCCTTCCTAGCGGAAGGCGCCCAGCATGCGGCTGGTTACCATGGCCGCGCATGGTCATGCACTGATGGGCCCCATGTGGTGCTCGCAATGGCTTTCGAAGCGGATCTCGGTCATGAAGATCATCTCGTCATAGCCTCTACTTCGGAGAAGGTGCGAGACAGCCCCCGACCCTTCAGGCTCATCTCACGCTGGATTTGCAGCACCCCGCTCAGGCTCATCTGTCATTGGACAAGGCTTTCCCTTGAAAAGTCAGCCTTATGGCATTAGAATCGCCGGCTGTCCGGAATAGTTCGGATAAATACGCACATCTGTCATTAAAGGGTGGTTGCACGTTTAACTAACAAACGTGCGGCTGCTGACGGGTGGAGGCTCAACCCTTTAGGAGTTTTACATGTCAGTCACAATGCGCCAAATGCTGGAAGCCGGTGTCCACTTCGGTCACCAAACACGTTTCTGGAATCCCAAGATGGCCCCGTACATTTTCGGCCATCGCAGCAAAATTCACATCGTCAACCTGGAAAAATCGCTGCCGATGTTTCAGGATGCACAAAAATTCGTCCGTAAGGTTTCGTCGAACAAAGGCACCGTACTCTTCGTCGGCACCAAACGTGCTGCACGTGACATCGTGCGCGAAGAAGCCCAGCGCGCAGGGATGCCTTATGTCGATAACCGTTGGCTGGGTGGCATGTTGACCAACTTCAAGACGGTCAAGCAATCGATCAAGCGTCTGAACGATCTGGAAGCCTCGCTGGCCGAACCGGGTCGTCTGTCGAAAAAGGAAGCGCTGACCGTTCAGCGTGAAGTCGACAAGCTGGAACGCAGCCTGGGCGGCATCCGCGAAATGGGCGGCCTGCCTGATGCGCTGTTCATTATCGATGTCGGCTACCAGAAGGGTGCCGTAGTCGAAGCCAAGAAGCTGGGTATTCCGGTCATTGGTGTGGTGGACACAAACAATAGCCCCGAAGGCCTGGATTTCGTGATCCCGGGTAATGATGACTCGGCGCGTGCGATTCGTCTGTATGCACGTGGCATGGCCGATGCGGCGCTGGAAGGCCGCGCTCAGGTCATCAGCGAGATCGTTGGCGGCGAAGAGTTCATCGAAGTTGAAGAAGAAGAGGGTGGCGTAGCCGCTGAATAAGCGCGACTCGCTGCCGCGTCGTCGGTGAAATCCGGCGAGCGTATTCAAGGGGGGCGTTTGCCCCTCTTTCTGTATTGAAATTGGCTGGTTTGAAACCGAATTGAAGGAGTGCAACATGGCAGAAATTACTGCAAGCATGGTTAAAGAGCTGCGTGAAAAAACCGACGCGCCGATGATGGACTGTAAAAAAGCGCTGACCGAAGCGGGTGGCGATATGCAAAAAGCAGACGAAATCCTGCGCGTGCGTTTTGGTAACAAGGCCGCCAAGAGCGCTAGCCGTGTTGCTGCTGAAGGCGTTGTAACGATTGCCATTAGTGCCGATGGCAAATCTGCTGCCATGGTGGAAGTTAACTGCGAAACCGATTTCGTGGCCAAGAATGACGACTTCCTGGCGTTGTCCAACGCGCTGGCCGATATGGTGTTGAACCAGAATCCGGCTGACGTGGCTGCTTTGTCAGCATTGCCGCACAAGGGCACCACCGTGGAAGCATTCCGCACCGAGTTGGTGGGCAAGATGGGCGAAAACATGTCTATACGCCGCTTTGTCCGCCTGGACGGTCAAGGCCAGTTCGCCAGCTATATCCACAGCGGCAAGATTGGTGTGCTGGTCGACGTGACGGGTGACGCAGCCCTGGCGCGCGACATTGCCATGCATATCGCTGCATCCAAGCCGAAGTCTCTGGACGCATCGGGCGTCTCGCCGGATCTGCTGGATACGGAGCGCCGCATTGCCATCGAGAAAGCCAAGGAAGCCGGCAAGCCGGAAGCCATGCTGGAAAAAATTGCTGAAGGTACGGTTCAAAAATACCTCAAGGAAGTCACGTTGTTGTCACAGGCTTTCGTCAAGGACGACAAGCAGACCGTCGAGCAGGTGCTGAAGTCGAAAAACTCGCAGTGTCACGGTTTCGTGATGCTGGTGGTGGGTGAGGGTATCGAAAAGAAAGTAATCGACTTCGCAGCTGAAGTGGCCGCTGCCGGCAAGGTTTAATCCAGTATGGCCGCCGTCCGACGCATTCTGCTGAAGTTGTCTGGCGAGGCCCTGATGGGGCCTGAAGGTTTTGGCTACCATGGCGAAACCATGGCTGGTTTTGTCACACAGATTCGCGAAGTGGCAGCGTTGGGCGTGCAGGTGGGGATTGTCGTCGGGGGCGGAAATCTGTTTCGTGGCGCCACCGGCGCATTGTCCGGAATGAACCGCGCCAATGCCGATTCGATGGGTATGCTGGCTACGGTGATGAATGCACTGGCGTTGAAAGATGCGTTGCAACAGGCGGGTGTCGATGCACGGGTTCAGACGGCAGTCCATATCAGCCACGTAGGCGAGGCATTTGATCGCGATGTGGCGGTGCGTCATCTGGAGGCCGGTAGGGTGGTGATTTTTGGGGGCGGAACAGGCAACCCCTTCTTCACTACGGATACGGCAGCCGCATTACGCGCAGCCGAGATTGATGCCGATTTGTTGATCAAGGCGACCAAGGTCGATGGGGTGTACTCCGCCGATCCTAACAAGGACGCAACGGCCACGCGTTACGAGACACTCGGCTTCGACGAAGCCATCGCCAAAAATCTGGGTGTGCTGGATACTGCCGCTTTTGCCTTGTGTCGCGAACAGAAGCTGACCCTGGTTGTGTTTAATGTTTTCAAGGCTGGCGCGTTGAAGCGCGTGGTAATGGGTGAAAACGAAGGCACGCGAGTGTCCTTGAGTTGAGGAGTTGAAATGGCTGAAATGAGCATCGCCGAAATCAAACAATCTGCCGAAGATAAAATGGGCAAAACGCTGGAATCGTTGAAACTCGATTTGGCGAAAGTTCGCACCGGGCGTGCACATGTGGGCATTCTCGATCATGTGATGGTCGACTATTACGGTAGCCCCACTGCAGTCCCGCTGGTATCGAACGTGTCGCTGATCGACAGCCGCACGATAGGCGTGCAGCCATGGGAAAAAAACATGGTCGCCAAGATCGAGAAGGCGATACGTGATTCTGATCTGGGACTCAACCCGTCCACTTACGGAGATGTGATCCGGGTGCCTACGCCGTCACTGACCGAAGAGCGTCGCCGCGACCTGATCAAGGTGGTGCGCAACGAAGCAGAAGGTGCGCGCGTGGCGATCCGCAATATCCGCCGCGATGCCAACGGTACCGTTAAAGATCTGGTCAAGGACAAGACCGCGACGGAAGACGAAGAGCGCCGCACTCAGGACGAGGTGCAAAAGCTCACCGACAAATACATCGGCGAAATTGACAGGATTCTGGCCGATAAAGAGAAAGACCTGCTCGCAGTCTGAGCATCTCTAGTGTCGTGAATCAGAAATATCGCAACATGAAACGGCGTCTTTTTCCGCATGGCTGCGTTGCTCGTCGTTGCCATAGAGCCAGCTATGTCGCCTCCTCGCGCCTTGCCACGCGAAAAAATCC
>JBKJIS010000090.1:0-3885 GCA_046598305.1 Thiobacillus sp. | reverse complement strand
GTGGCCGAGCGGGGACTGATGAGTGCGGCGGATTTTGATGTGCTGGTGCTGCAGGCGGCGCATGGGGTGGGGAGTGGCGGTGGAGCAGGTTAAGTGCTGGGCCGAAGTCGAGACGTGACCCCGAGATCTTGGACCCTGGAATGTTGAATTCTGCCGCATCAAGGAATAATTCACAGTGAAATTAATGAAGAACCCAAGAATTGGCAATCAACGCTGCTGGAGCAGCTTGATGACATTCTGATAATCTTTGATCGAGGTGGCTTCAAAATTGGGATAACCCGATTTCTTGAAATAATCGTTGGCGCCTGCATCGTTGTGCGCGAGCAGCAGGGCTCGGGTCACGCTGGTTTTCAGTTCGGCAGGTAGGTCACCGCGTACCGAAAAAGTCAGGTGAGGGGTGGCATCGCTGGCGAGCACAATATTCAGGTTATGTCCTCGGGCACTCCAGACGTTAAACAGAGAGCTGCTGGCAACGCCCACATCGATCAGGCCAAGTTTGAGCGCATTGATCACATCGTCGGCCTCTCCGAAGGTCTGTACGCTTGCGAAATAGCTTTGCGAATTGATCTTCATGCTCCGCAGTTTGGCTAGCGCAAGTTTCGTCACCAGCGAATCGTCGTCGGGCATGCCGATACGCTTGCCCTTCATGTCTTCCAGGAAAGCCACATTGCTGCTGCTTAGGCTCATGAAAGAGGCCGAGAGGGCTCCTGGTATTTTGACCACCTGTTCATAACCCGCCAGCCGGTGGGCTTCCATCGCCATGGTGGGCGGCCCATAGATGAAAGTATAGCGCTTCTGTTTAGCGCCTTTCATGTAGCGGCCATCACTTTGCGAGGTATAAACCATAACGGGTTGGCCAAGGTGCTTACTCAGATAAGTGGTCAAACTTTTGAACTCGTCGTTCAATTGGCTCGGGGTCTTGCCATAGTCCTGCACACCCAGAATAAGGCTCTCCGCAGCGTGGGTCACAGTGCTCATGCAGAGCGCGATTAATATTGCTGCCGTTGTTAAAAAACGCATTTAAGTCTCCAGTTACGCGATTGAACGCTGCAGGAGCAATCGGCAAGGCACGGAGAATGTTTAGGAAGCGGATAGGCGCTCGCACTGGCCGACCCGCCGGGCAAGAATGACAGGGGTGTCGATCATGGCAGCAGCCAGCGCTGGTTGGGCGATCAGGCCCAAGAGTCGATCTAAACGACAGCCCACACAACAAGGTGGGATAATCCCCGCTTTCCCCCAGCACACGCACCTTATGCCTATCCAGTGGTTCCCCGGTCACATGACCACCGCGCGCAAGAAAGCAGCGGAAACGATGGCGTTGATCGACGTGGTGGTCGAGGTGCTTGACGCGCGCCTGCCCGAAGCGGGCAGCAATCCGATGATTCACGAGCTGCGGCTGCATCGGCAACGCTCTTGCCTCAAGCTTTTGAACAAGGCCGATCTGGCCGATCCGGAGGCGACACGCGCCTGGCTAGACTATTTCAACAAGCAGCCCGGTGTGATGGCGGTGGCGATTTCGGCCAAGAAACCCAGCGACGTGGCGAAGTTGCCTGCTCTGGCGCAGAAGCTGGCGCCGCATCGCGACGACACCTTCAAGCCGCTGCGGCTGATGATCATGGGGATTCCCAACGTGGGGAAATCCACGCTACTGAATGCTATGGTCAAGCGGCGGGTGGCGGCAGTGGGCGACGAGCCGGCGGTGACCAAGTCGCAGCAGCGCATCAATATCTCGCCGCGCCTGTCGCTGATCGACACACCGGGGATGACCTGGCCGAAAATCGAGCACGATGCCGATGGCTTCATGCTGGCGGCGAGCCACGCGATTGGTCGCAACGCGGTGATTGATGAGGAAGTGGCAGTGTTTTTGGCGGGCATTCTGCTCGAACGCTACCCGGGGCTGCTGAAGGCACGCTACAAATTTTCGCTGGAAGGCCTGGATGCAACCGGGGTGCTGGAAGCGGTGGCCAAAAAACGGGGCTGCGTGATGAAGGGGCGCGGCGGCGCGCTGGACCTGGAAAAAGCGGCGATGATTTTTTTGACCGATTACCGCACCGGCGCGCTGGGACGAATCAGCCTGGAAACCCCCGCCACGCGGCAGGCCATGCTGGCGGCCGCACGCAGCAAACCCGACAAACCCAGCAGCCCGGAACCCGACACAACGGCACCCGATACGGCGGAGTAATTCAGGGCACCTTAATCCGTTATCGGCAAGGCTTCGGCATCCAGCCAGGCCACGGTTTCCTGTTTGCCATGCACCTGTGCAATCGGCAAGACCTCACCCGCTTGCCAGTGCGAGATTGCCGTCCTTTTGCCACTGCCGGTGATCACGAACCACACCTGTGCACTGCGGCTCAAGCGGGCCGCCGACAGACTAACCCGTTCGGGCGGCGGCTTGGGCGCGCCAAAAACCGCGAGCACGTCTGAACTATCAGGCTCGACACCCCAGTCGTGCCCGGGAAACAGGCTGGCAGTGTGGCCGTCTTCGCCCATGCCCAGCAGCACCACATCGAAATCGGTCACGGCTTTCAATCTATCCGCATAGTCCGAAGCAGCCTCTACGGCGCCAAGTTCGACGGAAATCGGGCGCCGGTTTTCAAGCGGCACCTGTGAAGCCGCAAGCCAGGCCGTTTCGATCAGGCGGTTGTTGCGTTCGGGATGATCCAGCGGCAAACAGCGTTCATCGCCGTACCAGAGATGCCAGCGGGAATCCCCCGCACCCCGCGCCGACAACGCGCGATAGAGTGCCAAAGGCGTGCTGCCGCCAGCCAACACCAGATGAAACGCGCCGTGCGCGGCAATGGCTTGATCGGCTGCTTCACACAAGGCATTGGCCAGTTTCTCAACCAGCGATTCCGTATCGGAAAATACGCGCCAGCCGGGCAGCTTCATAGTTCGTTGCGCCAGGTCTGGTCGTCGCTATCGAACAAACGGTTGGCATCCGGCGGGCCCCAGCTGCCCGCAGCGTAGGTCGGGATGTATTCGCGCTCCACCGCCCAGTTCTTGAGAATGGGATCGACCACCCGCCACGCCCATTCCACTTCGTCAAAGCGCAGGAACAAGGAACGATCGCCTTCGATGATGTCGAGCAACAGAGTTTCGTACGCATCGAGCGTCTCCTCGTCCGTTTTCCGAAAACTCGCGTTCATCTGCATCATCCGCGTGTCCATGTCGAGTCCGGGCTGCTTGACATTGATTTCCATACGCATCGATTCGTCGGGCTGGATCGACAACAGAATCCAGTTGGGATCGATCGTTTCGAGCGGGGTTTTGCGAAACAACTGCTGCGGGGGGTGACGGAAGCGGATCGCGATCATCGACGTCTGGCGCGGCATGCGCTTGCCGGTGCGCAGGTAGAACGGCACCCCGCGCCAGCGCCAGTTGTCGATGTAAAACTTGGCAGCAACAAAGGTTTCAGTGATGGAATTCGACGCGACGTTTTCTTCCTGCTGATAGCCCGGCACCGACTTGCCATCAATCACGCCACGTGCGTACTGCGCACGGATCGCGTGGGCATGTACAGCTTGTTTGGCAATCGGTCGAATCGAGCGCAGCACCTTCACTTTTTCATCGTGCAACGCATCGGCCTCCAGCGCAGCCGGAGGCTCCATCGCAACCACGGTCAGCAATTGCATCAAATGGTTTTGCAGCATGTCGCGCAGTGCGCCTGCATTGTCGTAATAATCGGCTCGCTGTTCGATGCCGATCGATTCGGCCACGGTGATCTGCACGTGATCGATGAAGTTGCGATTCCACAAGGGTTCGATCAGGGTGTTGGCAAAGCGGAAAACCAGCAGGTTCTGCACCGTTTCCTTGCCAAGAAAATGATCGATGCGGAAAATCTGTTCTTCATCGAAATGCTGATGCAATAACTGATTCAGCATGCGC
>JBKJIS010000047.1:0-10571 GCA_046598305.1 Thiobacillus sp. | reverse complement strand
CGTGAATGCGCATGGCGATCAGAGCATAGACTTTGCCGACCCGGCTGCGGTAAAGGCGCTGAATCGCGCGCTGCTGAAAGACAGCTACGGTATTCAAGGCTGGGATATCCTGCCGCAAAATCTTTGCCCGCCAGTGCCGGGGCGTGCCGATTACATTCATCACCTGGCCGACCTGTTAGCCACCAGCAACAAGGGTGTCATCCCCACAGGCAAGTCAATACAAGTGCTGGACATCGGCACCGGCGCGAATTGCATTTATCCCTTGATCGGACATAGCGAATACAGCTGGCGCTTTGTCGCGACCGACATTAATGCAGAATCGCTGGCCAATGCGCAATTTGTTCTCGATGCCAATCCAGCACTGGCACCGCACATAAGCTTGCGTTTGCAAGCTTCACCGAACGCAATTTTCAGCGGTATCGTGCTCGATGATGACTGGTTTGACCTGACCCTGTGCAATCCGCCATTTCATGTTTCTCAGGCTGAGGCCAGCGCAGGCACGCAACGCAAATGGAAAAATCTGGGCAAACCAGGAAACGAGACTTCAACCCAACCGAACTTGAACTTCGGCGGTCAGGATGCGGAATTGTGGTGCGCTGGTGGCGAAGAAGGGTTCATCCAGCGCATGATCGGCGAAAGCAAGCAAATCTCCACACGCAGCTTCTGGTTCACCACCCTGGTGTCGAAATCAACCAGCCTGCCCGGCATCTACGCGGCGCTGAATCGGGCTGGCGTGCAGGAACACAAAACCATTGCCATGAGCCAAGGGCAAAAACAAAGTCGGTTTGTTGCCTGGACTTTTTTGAACCCGACACAGCAGGCCGGATGGCGTAAATTACGCTGGTGACCGCATCGATTGATATTGAGGAGCAGGCACTTGGCCGGGTGCCGCAACAAACCGCGCCACAAATGCCCCCTCATAACCCGCCGGCAAAGGAATGCTGACACGATGACCGCTGCCCGGTGCAACGTTGACCGGCGCACTGTCTTTGCCTTGCATGCTGGGAATCGTCAGTTCCAGATTGCCCTTGGGATGGATGAGTTCGATGCGGTCGCCCACTGAAAACTTGTTCTTCACGTCAATTTCAGCCAGACCGGCTGCGTCATACGTCATCACATCGCCAACATACAAACTCCGGTCCGAGTCGGAATGGCTCTGCAGATAGCTCTGATATTCGCGGTCGGGGTGACGTTCGAAAAATCCGCCGGTATAACCCCGGTTGGCCAGCCCATCGAGTTCGCGCAATAAACCCGCATTGAACGGGCGACCGGCGGCGGCATCATCTATGGCTTGGCGATAGGTTTGACAGGTCCGCGCCACGTAATAGGGTGATTTGGTGCGGCCTTCGATCTTGAGCGAATCCACGCCCATATCAGTCAGCCGTTGCACGTGTTCAATCGCACGCAGGTCTTTGGAATTGAGAATGTAGGAACCGTGTTCGTCTTCCTCCATCGGCATATAGCTGCCGGGATTCTGTTTTTCTTCCAGCAGATACACGTCGCCATCGGCTGCAACCAAGGCACCGTGGATGTCGTATCCCCAGCGGCAGGAGTTGGTGCACGCGCCCTGGTTGGGGTCGCGGTGGCTGAAGTAACCCGACAGCAAACAGCGACCGGAATAGGCAATACACAGCGCGCCATGCACAAAGACTTCCAGCTCCATGTCCGGGCATTCCTGGCGTATCTCGGCAACCTGATCGAGCGAAAGTTCGCGCGAAAGAATCACCCGCTTGATGCCGAGTTTTTTCCAGAACCGCACCGCCGCGTAGTTGACCGTATTGGCCTGCACGGACAGATGGATGGGCATCTCCGGCCAAGTTTCGCGAATCATGTCGATCAGCCCCGGGTCGGCCATGATCAATGCATCCGGTTTGAGCGCAATGACCGGCGCCATGTCAGCCAGATAGGTTTTGACCTTGCTGTTGTGCGGAGAAATATTGCTGACCACATATAATTGCTTGCCCCGGCTGTGCGCATATTCAATGCCCACCCCCAGCGCCACTTCATCGCGAAAACTGTTATTGCGGACGCGCAGACTGTAACGCGGCTGACCGGCATAAACCGCATCAGCGCCAAAAGCGAGCGCCGTTTCCAGCATGGTTTGCGAACCGGCGGGCGCCAGCAACTCAGGATGTATCTTGGAGGGGTTCAATTGAAATGACCGGGTGTGTGGAAGAACAACAATAGACGCTCATGATATTTCGGGTTCATCGTCGAATTCACTGTGAATTTTACTTAGCCTAAGCTCATATCCAGCTTGCCACACTGAAACAGAATTCTTGCCCGATAGTAAACGACACACCCCTTCAGCTAGCCAGCAGCAAAAACAGCAACAGCACATTCAGCGCAATGGATGCCACCGCAACCAGTGGCCAGGCACCGGCCTGCGAACGCTCGATGAGCGGGGTACGACGACGTAGCAAGGGACTGGCTTCGCCGCGTTCGAGGGCAAGCAGCATTTCTTCGGCGGTCTCGAAACGTTCCACGGGTTCGCGCGCAACCGCTTTCAACAGCGCGGTTTCCAGCCAGGGCGGCAAATCGGGACGGGTACGGGCTGGGGGTACGGGCTCGCCAAATTTTGGATGTTGGAACGGTTCGATTTCACCGTAGGGATATTTTCGCGTGAGCAGGTGATACAGGGTAGCACCGACGGCATACAGATCGGTTTGCACACTGGCCTCGGCGCCGTTGAATAGCTCGGGCGCCATGAAACTTGGGGTGCCGGGCTGGGCGTAGTCTTCGCGCGTGTCGAGCGTGGGGCAGCGCGCCACACCCAGGTCGAGAATGCGCAGCTTGCCTTCGGTGTCGAGGTGCAGGTTGGCGGGTTTGAGGTCGCGGTGGACGATGTCGAGCCGATGCAGCGCGGAAAGCCCTTTCAGGATGCGGATGCCGAGGGTGACGACTTCGACCGGCGAAAAATGCTGGCCGCTGTCGAGCTTGTCCTGCAGGGTGGCGCCGTCGTAATAATGCACTGCAAAGTACAGAAAATTGCGCCCCGGTAAGGCCAGCACATCGGGGAAATAATGCGAATGCACGCGCTTTAAAAACCACTCTTCGGCGAGCAGCCGGCATGCCGCTTCGGCGTCACCCTGCAATACCGGTTGCAAGGTTTTGAGCGCCCAGCGCTGCCCTGATTGCGCGTGGCGCGCGCGATAAATCAGGGTGTCGCGACTGCTGTGAAGTTCGTCTTCGATGATGAAGTCGTCGAGCCGCGCGCCGGGCTGGAGCTTGCCCGGCAACGGCAGTTCGTGCGCTTCGATCAGTGGCGCGTCGGCTTCGCCTACCGCCACCACCCGCACCACCAGGGCGCTGGCGTTGTCCTGCCCGCCTTTGGCATGAGCAGCTGCCACCAAAGCATCGGCGGCACGCTGGGGGGCGTCGTGCAGCTTCAATAATTGATGCTGTTCCAGTTGACCAAGCGGCTCCCACACGCCGTCGCACACAATCAGGAACACGTCGCCTTCGGCCAGATCACCTTCGCCAAAATCCGGCAACACGTGGGTATCGAGTCCCAGCGCGCGCTTCAGTACATGCGACATGCCGGGCGTTTCCCACACATGGTCGGTGGTCAGTGCAACCAGGGTTTCGCCGCGCATGCGATACAAGCGGCTGTCGCCGACGTGGGCAGAGTGATAGCGGCGACCGCGCAGCACCAGCGCGGTGAGCGTGGTGGCCATGCCGCCGGGGTCGCTGCGCGAGGCAGTCTGGCCATGAATCCAGCGATTGATCGCAGTGAGTACGGTGCCCAATGCATGGGGAATTTCCCAGGTGTCGGGGGTGGCGTAGTAGTCGGCGAGCAGGTTGCGCACCGAAGCTTCGGCTGCCTCGCGGCCATGGGCGCCACCGGATACGCCGTCGGCCACCACGGCGAGCATGCCCTTGGTGGCGGCGAGCTGCGGGTCGGCCGGCTCGACAAAGCCGCCATAGTCCTCGTTGCGCTCGCGCGGGCCGGTGGCAGTGGCGTAGCCGAATTCAAGGGTGAGAGGCATGGGAAATAGATCGACTGCGGTGTGGCGATTATAGGGGCGCAATCCCGGCACCGGGATTGCGCCCCTGGTTCTGACCGGCGCCTGTTTAAATCCGCGCGCCGGAAATGGCGGCGGCACCCCAGGTGGTGCGCCAGCGCTTCTTCACCACGGTCAGTCCGGCCAGCGCGACAAAGCACAAACCGGCAAAGATCAGCAGACCGATTTGATAATCGCCCGTCTGACCTTTGATATAGCCCAGGCTGGCGGCCAGATAAAAGCCGCCGACGCCGCCGGCCATGCCGACCATGCCAGTCATCACGCCGATTTCCTTGCGGAAGCGCTGCGGCACCAACTGGAACACCGCGCCGTTGCCGAACCCCAGCGTGGCCATGACGAGAACAAACCCAGCCAGCGCGATGCCTGCGCTCGGCGCGCCAAAGCTGACGATAATCAGGAACAGCCCGGCCAAGGCATAAACAATGAGCAGGCTTCGGATGCCGCCAATGCGATCGGCCAGCATGCCGCCAAAAGGGCGTATTAACGACCCGGCCAACACGCAGGCGGCGGTGAAGTAGCCCGCCTGCACCGGGGCCAGGCCGTACTGGACGTTGAAATAGATGGTGAGGCTGGACGCCAGCCCGACAAAACCGCCGAAGGTAACGAAGTAGAAAAACATGAACCACCAGGCATCGCGGTCACGCAGCACGTTGAGATACTGCGCCAGTGATTTGGGCGGAGGGCAGTCGGGCGCATCCTTGGCAAATACCAGATACACCACGAAGGCCATGCTCACCGGAATCAGCGCCAGACCGAACACATTGCCCCAGCCGAATGCAACCGCCAGCCCTGGCGCCAGCAAGGCCGCAAGCACCGTTCCCGAGTTGCCCGCCCCGGCGATGCCCAAGGCTGTGCCCTGATGCTGCGGTGGATACCAGCGCGAAGCCAGCGGCAACGCGACGGCAAACGACGCGCCAGCAAACCCCAACATCGCGCCCAGCACCAACACTTCACGGTAGCTGTGGATACCCGCCAGCCACGCCCAGGTGAGCGCGGCCATCACGACGATCTGGCCGATGGCGCCCGCTCTTTTCGGTTTGAGATGATCGACCAGCACGCCCATCGGGATGCGCAGCAGCGCACCCGCCAGAATCGGTGTCGCCACCATCATGCCTTTTTGCGCGGCGGTGAGCCCGAGCGTGGCGGCGATCTGCACGCCCAGCGGGCCCAGCATGACCCACACCATGAAGGCGATGTCGAAATACAAAAATGCGGAAAGCAGCGTGGGCGTGTGCCCCGATTTCCAAAAGTCGCGTGTCATGCAAGTCTCCGTTCGATTCGTATGCATGGAGCAAGCCGTCATGCGCCCTGCTCCTTATATCTTCCGCCGTATACAGCGGCTGCTATTTGGAGCCTGAAACGAAATAAATGGACATTTTGCCGCTGGATTGGGATGCGACGCCAGGTGCTGCGCGCGCCCAAGCCCAGCGAGTCAAATGTTCATGTTATGGAGGAACAGGCTCTAAGTTCAGGCGGCGCACTCGACGGCTGTCATATCCAGCCACACCCGGCCGTCTTCGACCTTGACCGGGAATTCGCGCGCGCAGCCCTGATCGGGTGCCACGGCGCAGCCGGAGTCGAGTTCGATGTTCCAGCCATGCAACGGACAGGTCACTTTTTTGCCATGGACAATGCCCTGCGACAGCGGACCGCCCTTGTGCGGGCAGCGATCTTCCAGTGCAAAGATTTCGTCGTCGGCGGTGCGGAACACGGCGATGTCGAGCGTGCCGTGGCGCACCACGCGGGCGCCGAGTTTGGGGATGTCGCTCACGTCGAGAATGGCGACCCACGGGTTCAGATCAATTTGGCTCATGGCGTTTTCTTTCAGGCAGCAACGGTTTCAAATTCGTGTTTGAGCTTGCCTTCTTTGGCGCGCTCAATCCACGGATCGCGCTCGACCGACAACGCAAACAGCATGCGTTCGTGCAGCGCGCGTCGGCCGTCGGCATCGTCGAGAATTTTTTTCTTCACATAATCGAGGCCGACGCGCGCGACGTAGTGCACGGTGCGATCCAGATAGCGGGCTTCTTCGCGGTAGAGTTGCAGGAACGCGCCGGTGTATTCGATGACTTCGGCTTCGGTTTTGACCTTGATGAGGAACTGCGCAACTTCGGTCTTGATGCCGCCGTTGCCCGCGACATAAATCTCCCATCCGGAATCGACGCCGATGATGCCGACGTCCTTGATCGCGACTTCGGCGCAGTTGCGCGGGCAACCGGACACCGCGAGTTTGACCTTGTGCGGCGCCCACATTTTCCAGAAGATTTTTTCCAGATCGATGCCCATCTTGGTCGAATCCTGCGTGCCGAAGCGGCACCACTCTGAGCCGACGCAGGTTTTCACCGTGCGCAATGCTTTTCCATAAGCGTGGCCGGAAGGCATGTCGAGGTCGGCCCAGACCCCCGGCAGGTCGGCCTTCTTCACGCCGAGCATGTCGATGCGCTGGCCGCCGGTGACCTTGAGCGACGGGATCGCGTATTTATCGACCACGTCGGCAATGCGACGCAACTCGCTGGGCGTGACTTGTCCGCCCCACATGCGCGGGATCACCGAGTAGGTGCCGTCCTTTTGAATGTTGGCGTGGGCGCGTTCGTTGATGAAGCGCGACTGCGGATCATCCTCGGCCTCGCCCGGCCAGGTCGAGATCAGGTAATAGTTAAGCGCGGGACGGCACGACGCGCAGCCGTTCGGCGTATCCCATTCCAGCGCCTGCATTACCTGCGGGATGCTCAGGTATTTGTGTTCGCGTATCGCCGCGCGCACCTGTTCGTGCGTGCGCTCGGTACAGCCGCACATGGTTTTGGTCTTGGGTGTGGCTGAATAATCGCCGCCCGCGGTCACCGCCAGAATCTGCTCGACCAGGCCGGTACACGAGCCGCATGACGACGAGGCCTTGGTGTGCTTGCGCACATCCTCCAGCGTGAACAGACCCTTCTCGCGAATGGCCTTGACGATGTCGCCCTTGCACACGCCGTTGCAGCCGCACACTTCCATGTCGTCGGTCATCGTGGCGGCCTTGTTGACGCCGCCGTGGCCGAGGTTGCCGCAATGGTCCTGGCCAAACATCAGGTGGTCACGCAGCTCGTTGATGTTTGTGCCGTCGCGCAGCAGCGAAAAATACCAGGTGGCATCGACGGTGTCGCCGTACATCACGCCGCCGACCAGTTTGTTGTCCTTGATGACCAGCTTTTTATAAACGCCGCCAATCGGGTCGGAATACAGAATCGATTCGGTTCCCTCGCTGCCTATGTAATCGCCCGCCGAGAACAGATCGATACCGGTCACTTTGAGTTTGGTCGACGTGACCGAGCCCTGATACAGGCCAATGCCATGGTGCGCCAGGTGGTTGGCGCACACCTTGGCCTGCTCGAACAGCGGCGCGACCAGGCCGTAGGCAATGCCGCGATGCGCCGCGCATTCGCCGATGGAATAAATGCGCGGGTCGTAGGTCTGCATCGTGTCGTTGACCACGATGCCGCGGTTGCAATGCAGACCGGACGATTCGGCCAGTTCGGTGTTGGGGCGGATACCCACCGCCATCACCACCAGATCGGCGGGCGCGGAATCGCCGTCCTTGAACAGGATCGAGGCGACACGAGCCGCCGCCCCCTTAACCAGTTCGGCCGTCTGCTTTTGCAGCAGGAACTTCATGCCCTTGGCTTCCAGGCTCTTTTGCAGCAGACGCGCAGCCGGTTCATCAAGCTGGCGTTCCATCAGCCACGGTGAAATATGCACCACGGTCACGTCCATGCCGCGCTTCATCAGACCATTGGCCGCTTCCAGGCCGAGCAGACCGCCGCCGATCACCACGGCATGGCGATACTGGCTGGAGGCATGGATCATTGCATCGACGTCTGCAATGTCGCGGAAGCTGATGACGCCTTCGAGATCGGCACCCGGCACCGGCAGGATGAAGGGATTGGAACCAGTGGCAAGCAGCAGTCTGTCGTACTCGGCGCGGGTGCCGTCCTCGGCAACGACGACGCGCTCAGCGCGGTCGATCCTCACCACCTTCTTACCCACATGCAGCGCAATGTTGTGCTCGCTGTACCAGTCGAGCGGGTTCAGCACAATGTCGTCCACCGTCTGCTCACCCGCCAATACCGGCGACAACAGAATACGGTTGTAGTTGGGATGCGGCTCGGCACCGAAGACGGTGATGTCATACATGCCAGGCGCGTGTTTCAGCAGCTCTTCCAGGGTGCGCACGCCGGCCATGCCGTTGCCCACCATCACCAGTTTCATTTTTGGACCCTTGTCCATGGGTGCGCTCATATCCATCCCACTTCTCCAAACATTAAGACTTGAATTTGATGACCGCAGTCGTTGGCTGCGATCGACGATCTCTGCGGGCGGTACGCGCCCTCCACTCTAAACAAAGCAACCGCCATGCCAATCAGAAAGTAACGCCTAAACGCCTTGTATTAAAAGGAATTTGCGTTTCAGGTCTGGAACGACTTGCGGGTTTACGCACCATCAAGGTGCTCGCCCGCACACCGTGCACGAAAACTACGCAGCCACCCGGCCAAAGCCGTTGATCGCGGTAATCGCCCGTGCCTGATTGAGGTCTTCGGTATACCCCGAGGCATACAGACATGTCGCCAACTGATTGCGTATCGGCAACGGTAACGGCAAGTGGTCGTGCATCACCGCAGTGATCCAGGCGCCGGTTGCTCGCGCATCAAGTGCGGGCAGATTGGTCAGGGGTGAAGACGTTGACTGCGCTTCGTAAACAGGTTCGACCTGCCCGTCCCGTATCAGCACCATGTCGGGCCGCAGCAATGGATTGGCAAACGCTTCACCCTCACAGCTCTGCATCAACAGTGCATGGCCCCCCATCGCTGCCAGCACCGTTCGCGTTATAGCCATGTCCTGTTCGCGCGACACCGGCGTAATCCGCACCGAGCGTTCGCCCAGCACATCAGCCAGCGCGACCAAGCGTGTCACCCAAGCGTCGATCCCCAGTCGCGCGCGCAAGGCCAGCAAGGAAGCCAATCCCGGACTCAACAGGGACACCGGCGCAAACGCCAGCCCATTGTCGCGCAGCCCCGCATTGACTTGCGCCGTGGTGCTGCACGGCATGATGCCCAGCTCGCGCAACACGTAGGCCGCAGCCACGCCGCCACCGCCTTCGAGCGCGCCATGAATCAGCACCGGCACGCCAAAACTTTTCAACAACAGCGCCAGCAGCGGGGTGAGATTCGGATGTTCGCGCACGCCGTGATAAGCCGGCAACACTACGGTGCGATAAGGCCCTGGCGGTGCAATAAAATCGGGCAGCCGCTCGAACAAGGCCGCGTGCAAGCCCAGCCAGGCATCGAGTCCGGGATCGTGCTGATTAAACGCCACCAGAAAAGCCGCCGTTTCCAGTTCCGGCACGCCGCCATCAAGCAGGGCCGCGCACAGCGCACGCGCCTCGACATAGCTCAGGGTTTCGCCGGCTTCGATCTGACGAATGAGCGTGGCATAGCTCATGCTGCCACCCGCTTGCCCGCGATCAGCCGCTTCAATTCCGGCACACAGGAGCCGCATTCGGTGCCGCATTTAAGCGTGAACTGCAGCGCAGCGAGATCGGCGCCGCCAGCAATCGCCGCGACGATGTCGGGCTCGGCCACGTTGAGACAATTGCACACAACGCGACCGCGTCCTGCCTGCCCTTCCGGCGGTTGCTCAAGCGGCGCCAGCAGCCAGTTCCGCACCTCCATGGCCGGTGCGCCGTCGGCGATCAGGCTCTTGAGCCAGTCGCGTGCGGCGGTTTCGCCGGAGAGACACGCGCCCGTAATCACGCCGTCTTCCACCCGCGCTTTTTTCCAGATGCCGCGACGCGCATCCTGGTAGTTCATCGTCAGCAACGGATCATCCAGCCCAAACGCAACGTCCATCTCCTGCACCAGAGATTCGGCCAGCGGTCCTTCGCTCGCCGTCTCAAACACCAGCACAGTGTTGTCACGCCCGGTGAGGGTGGCGGAGGCGTATTCAAAGTGCGTCATGAACGGCTGCGCCGTCCGCAGCAAAGTGGCGCCCTCGCCGCGCCGCATGATCGTGCGCCGATACGGCAACGTGACCTTTTCCACCTGCACCGCGGCATGCTTAAGTTCGGGCTGCTTGGAAACGGGGTCAAAGGCGTCGAGCGTCAGCGCGTTCACGCCCATTCCGGCCATGAAGCGGCCGCCCCAATGCATCGGGATAAAGGTCTGACCGCCGCGCAATTCCTCGCTGGCTTGCACTTTGATAACGAGACTGCCACGCCGGCTTTTCACCCGCACCAGATCGCCGTCCTGCATCTTGCGGCGTTCCATATCCTGGCTGTTCATCGACAGCAGCGGTTCTTCCACATGGGCATACAGCCGTGACACCAGCCCGGTGCGGCTCATGCCATGCCACTGGTCGCGCAGCCGGCCGGTATTCAGATGCAAGGGGAATTGCGCATTGATCGGCTCGGCGGTCGGCCGATACGGCGCGTTGTAAAAATGTGCCCGACCCTGGAGGGTTGGAAATATGCCGTCTTCATACAGGCGCGATTGGCCTGACGTGGCGCCTTCCGGC
>JBKJIS010000104.1:0-5553 GCA_046598305.1 Thiobacillus sp. | reverse complement strand
ATAGATATGCATTTGAAAATACGCGGCTTCCACGTACATATTGGGGACGCAGGCGGAACCGAACTGTTGGCTAAGGCGTTCGATGAAGCGTTTGTTTGTGTCCGAATTTATCGACTGGAAGTAGGGCGCCGCAGTGAAATGCCCCAGCGCAACATCGGCCCCCATCTGCGATATCTCGCCCTCCGAGGTGGTCAGGCTGGCGATAGGCATGGTCTTCGGATCGAGGCCCGATTCGGCATAGGCCAGGTAGAGGCTAGCGGTCGAGTCACCCACCACGGTCGAGAAAATGAAGTCGGGACGCTGGTTGCGGATGTCAGCCATGATAGGCTGGAAGTCATTTTTCGAGGCATCGAGCGTTACGTAACGCTCTCCTAATTTCCTGCTGTTGGGGCGCTGCAGAACCAGGTCGCTCATAATGCGGTTGGATTCATACGGATAGATGTAGTTGGATCCGATCAGATAAACCGATGCGCCGAAATTCGCAGTCATGAATTCGGCCAACTGCACGCTGTTCTGGTTCGGCGCGGCACCCGTGTAGATGATGTTGGTGGAAAACTCGAAGCCCTCATACAGGGTGGGGTAAAAAAGAAGTTTGTTCCATTTTTCGACGATCGGCAATACCGCCTTCCGGCTGCTGGACATGTAGCAGCCGAAAATGACGTTGACCTTGTCCTGAACGATGAGCCGCTCGGCAAGAGTCGCATAGACTGCGGGAGACGACTGGGCATCGTAGCGGACGGGAACAATCTCGCGCCCGTCAATGCCGCCAGCCTGGTTGATTTCGTCGATGGCTAGCAAGGCGCCCTGCATCTGTGAGCGGCCGATCGTCGAGGTCACCCCGGTTTCGGAGTAAAGAACGCCTACGCGTATGGGATCCTTATTTGCCACAGTACCTGCCTTTTCGCCGCATGGCATTATTCTGCTTCAAATTTGAAGACTTGATTTCATAATACCGCCAGTCGCGCATACAGCGTAGACAAGTGCGTGGACAAACTGTTGGGGTCGTCGACGATGCGGTAGTTGTTCCACCCGAAAATGTTGCGCACATAGGGGTCGGCCTGCGGGTCCAGTGCCACACAGAAGATATGTACACCGGATCGCCTGCCTTCGTGAACCGCCGCGCGGGCATCCTCGATCAGGTACTGAGGCTCGTACACATCCACATCGGACGGCGCCCCGTCGGTAATCAGCAAAATCGCGCGATGGTCTGTCCGTTCATGTGCGAGGCGGGTCGTGGCGTGGCGCAGTGCGGCTCCCATGCGGGTCGAATAGCGGCCCGGCACCGAGCGAATCATCCTGGTTGCATTCGCGTCGAGCGGCGCGCCGAACTCCAATAGGCGGTAATAGTTCACCTCAGCGCGGGTGTTCGATGAAAACCCGTGCACTGCGATCCGGTCGCCGCTGCGCACCACCGACTCCGCCAGCAGAAGTGCCGCCTTCTTTTCGATATCGAGGATGGATTCCATCCTGGTGCCGACGCAGTCGTTGGTCGATTCGGACAAATCGAGCAACACCAGGATGCTCGACACCCGTTCTTCGCTGCCACCGCGCATGAAAAGGCGCGGGTCCGGCGATAAATCCAGCCGCTGGTCGACCATCACTTCGATCGCTGCATTAAGATCAATGTCATCCCCCTCCCACTGCCGCCTGAGGCGTCGGCTTCGGCTCAGGCGTCGCGAACGAAGCAGCGGGATGTCCGTCACGTCGGCCTTGTCGCGGGCCGGCATGGCGCGCCGGCCTTGCCAAGCCGGCAGCTTTTCGACGACAGTGCACCAATCGGTCCGCATGAGCGACAGCCGGTGGTCCCACTCCGGATAAATCTGGCGACCGAGTTCCGTCTCCGTGAGAGCAGCCTCGTCAGTCCTCTCATCGGGCGGCGCCGACTCCGGTCGCTGTTGCTGCGGGGAAGGCCCCTTGACTTGCAGATCCACTGGTTCAGGCGGCGGTGTATTGGCGCCACTGAAGTCCCAGAGAAAGCTGTTGTCGTCTCGATAGGCCTCAGGAACTACGTAGCGCGTGATGCGGAACGGAACCCGCATTTGGCCGAGATCGTTGGCCAAGATGGACGCCAGTCGACGGAATGCGGCATAGTCATGAAGGTCGACCGCTTGGGTCTCGAACAGTCGGCGGGCCTTGTTGACCCAATAATTGTCATCCTGGTAGTGTGTGTCCATCAGCGCCAGATTCATGCGCCCGAGCAGCGCAGAGAAGTCCAGCTCCTGTGGCTTGACGCCGCCCCTGAGAAACTCCAGGAACCAGCCCTTCAACCCGGGATAGTCGCGTACCAGCAAGCGCTCGACCCGCGCGTCCTCAATCGCCGAGACCATGGCGATGCTCATTGGTTTCAAGGTCTGGACGGGCAAGCCAGGTGTCGAGTAGCGCAGGTGCGCCACGGCATGCGCGACAGCTGCACGGTAGAGGCGGTAGCGGTCTGGACCATCCAGGGCGGTGTAGTCATCCGGCAGGAGCAGGTGCCCCGGCGCCAACACAGGCCTCAGGGGGAGCCCGTTCAGCGCTATCTGGTGGCGCGGCTGAAGCTCCAATGCGATGCCTGCAAGCCCATGAAGTAGAAGACCCAAAGAAGGCAGCGCTGCCGCGAGGTCGCCAGCGCCTGCCTCACCGTGCAGCACCTCTATCGCGCGTGGATCTTCCAGCTGAAAGTAGGCCCGCTGGCGCACCTGCTCCCTGGGGTACATGCGCAGACCGGTCAGTATCCAGCGCCCCAAACCCTCTGCCCCCACGCGCGACAACAGCGCGTCAAGGCGGCTGGCTACTGCCAGTGCACACACCGGGTCTTCTTCATTGAGCGCCTCAAGCCAATGGAGGATGCCGGAAATTTGCGCGGCGTCGTATTGGGCGGCGAGTTGCGTTAGCTGCGAGTCAAGGGTATGACCCAACGCGCCAAGGCCCGCGTCGTCCCAGCGCGCGCGTACCCCCGGCCACGGCGACGGTGACTCCGGCCTCCCTGGTCCTTTTTCGTCAGCCATCTGTGGCCCGCCTTTCTTTATTCGAAATAGGCTTCAACGAAACCTCGCAGCGCCTTGGCCATGTCGGGGTCGTCGGTCAGGGCGCGCGTCATCGTCATGTCGCAGCTCTCTCGCGGATTGACGCCAGAGCCGATCAGCACGCCGGCATAGATGAGCATGCGGGTCGAAATGCCTTCATCCAGGCCATGGTGCTTGAGCGCCCGGGATCGGTGGGCAATACCGACCAGGCGAGTTGCCAGTTCCAAGGGGACTGAGGCTTCATGCGCGACGATTTCAGCTTCTATCGCTGCATCGGGGTAGTCGAATTCTAGTGCGGCGAAGCGCTGACGGGTGGATGGCTTCATGTCCTTGCTGCGGCTCTGGTAGCCCGGGTTGTAGGAAACCACCAGTTGGAAGTCGGGGTGGGCATGAACCACCTCCCCCTTTTTATCCAGCGGAAGGATGCGACGCGCATCGGTCAGGGGATGAATGACCACGGTGGTGTCCTGCCGCGCCTCGACCACTTCGTCCAGGTAGCAGATGCCGCCGTGGCGAACGGCGAGCGTCAGTGGACCGTCGTGCCACGCGGTGCCCTGCGCATCCAGCAGGTAGCGCCCGATGAGATCAGAGGCCGTCATGTCTTCATTGCAGGCCACGGTCACCAGCGGCCGGTTCAACTTCCAGGCCATGTACTCCACGAAGCGCGTCTTTCCACAACCGGTAGGCCCCTTGAGAATCAGGGGCAAGCGATGCGAATACGCATGCTCGTACAGGGAAATTTCATTGCCGGCCGATCGGTAGAACGGCTCGGCCTCAAGCCGATAAGCGTCTAGGTTCGATGCCATGTACAAAAATCCTCTCAAGGTGGACGGGCGCCGCTCCAAGCATGTCGCCCTCCTGGTTGCAACAACGTTCAGCGATGCTTGATCGCCTCGTTCGGAATGCCTTCAATGGGGCATTCAGGCGTGCCCGGCGTCGCGCGCGTGAACCCCTCGACCATCTTCCGGGTGCCTTCGGGATCATTGATCCATTTGCCGTAGAACTCGAACGGGCAGGCCGCGACGCCGTTGGCGTCTTCGCCGGAATTTATCTTGCCGGTGTAGCCGCGATGCAGCAGCTTGTACAGATGGTTATTCGACTGTGAATTCTTGCGCGCGTCGCGGATCAGGCTCATGGACAGTTCGGCGTACTGGATGCCCATATCCTCCGTGCCGCATTCACCCAGGCTGCGGCCGTCGAAGCCGATGATGGCCGAGTGACCGAAATAAGAGTACACACCGTCGAAGCCGGTGGCATTCGATACGGCGACATAGACATTGTTCATCCAGGCCATGGTCTTGGAAACCATCACCTGCTGCTCCTTCGCAGGGTACATGTAGCCCTGGCAGCGAACGATCAGTTCGGCCCCGCGCATGGCGCAATCACGCCAGATTTCCGGATAGTTTCCGTCATCGCAGATGATCAGGCTGACCTTCATGCCCTTGGGTCCTTCGGACACGTAAGTGCAATCGCCGGGATACCAACCCTCGATTGGCGTCCACGGCATGATCTTGCGGTACTTCTGGACAATCTCCCCCTTGTTGTTCATGAGAATCAGCGTGTTGTACGGCGCCTTGTTCGGATGCTCCTCGTGGCGCTCGCCAGTCAGCGAGAACACACCCCAGACGTTGGCCTTGCGGCACGCCGCAGCGAAGATTTCGGTTTCCTCGCCGGGTATCGTCGCCGCAGTCTCGTACATCTCTTTCGAGTCGTACATGATGCCGTGGGTTGAATATTCCGGGAAGACCACCAGATCCATGCCGGGCAGGCCCTGCTTCATGCCGACGAGCATGTCGGCAATGTTGCGTGCATTGGCGAGGACCTCGGCCTTGGTATGCAGCCGCGGCATCTTGTAATTGACTACTGCTACACCTACGCAATCGTTGCTGCTGGAAATATCACCATGTCTCATTACTTTCTCCTAGTTTGATTAAAAACCTGCCTAGACGGTCAGGAACGAACGGACTTCTTCAATATTGATATTGCTTTTGTCGACCGCACGGACGATGCGGCCGCGATCAATGACCAGCAGGCGGTCGGCGACCTCAAGCGCAAAGCTCAGGACCTGCTCAGAAACAAGGATCGAGATGCCAAGTTCCTTGCGCAGAGCGTTCAGCGAACGGGCGATTTCCTTGATGATGGATGGCTGTATGCCCTCGGTAGGCTCGTCGAGGATCAACACTTGCGGTTTCGACACCAGTGCGCGCGCGATCGCCAGTTGCTGCTGCTGGCCGCCGGACAGGTTGCCACCTTTGCGGTTTTTCATCTCATGAAGAACCGGGAAAAATTCGTAAATAAAGTCTGGAATCGCAGCGTAGCGTCTGGTCTCGAGGCCCGTCAGAATGTTTTCCTCGACAGTGAGTTGCGAAAAAATCATCCGACCCTGGGGCACGTAGGCAAGACCCGCCTGGACGCGGGTGTAGCTCGGCAGCCTGGCGAGTTCCTGCCCGGCCAGCATGATCGATCCGCGTTTTGTCGGAATCATTCCGATCAGCGACTTTAGCAAGGTGCTCTTGCCCATGCCGTTCCGGCCGACGACGGCGATTGC
>JBKJIS010000213.1:0-15860 GCA_046598305.1 Thiobacillus sp. | reverse complement strand
CAATAGCCAATCAATAGGCGAATTGCCTTATCAAAAATGTAAGCGAAGGAGGGTGGTGCTAAGGCTACGTTGACCCCAACCGGCGCAATTGCGACCAATCATTGGCCAGTGAAACGGACCTGCCAGGAAGCGATTCGTGGGCGCTGGAAAAAGGTGCGCAGGCTTATTCCATGCCTCAGCCCAAGTGCGGTTATCAATGACCGCTTGTGCGGTCACACACGGGATATCGGCGCAACGTATCAAACCGTAGACTTGCACGGTTTCAATATGAGCACGACTAACGACTAAGCTGATTGCCCAAAACGCCGCCGCCTACGGCTTGGATGGTGACGACCCAATTTTCGGTCTGGATCCTGATTTGACAGCAACCCTCATCGCTGGCAGCGACAAACGCCTGCTTATTTAAGCAAAAACAGCAGCTTTTCATCGCCCACTTCGATTGTGTCGTTGGGAGACAGGGGTCGCGGCTCATGGCCGATGGACTTGCCATTTAGCCGTGCCGGCTTTTTCCCTTCGACGTGGGTGATGAAATAGCCCTGCGGGCGGGAATTGATTACCACCAGTTGTGTGCCGGGCACGCCAAAGGTATGCAGCACTTCGGACAATTCAACTTCGTGCGCTGACGGGCCGCCATTGAATACCCGGACCAAGCCCATGCGGGCACCCGTTCTGAAACGGCGCTCTTTTTTCGCCGTTGCCAGTGCATAGGTCCCCACCGCCTGGGCGGGGGCCCCGAGTTCCTGGCCAGAGGGCTGAATGATCATCGTCCGGTCAAAACTGGGGCCGTCAATGGCTTTATGGTTGCGGTACCGAATCTGGATGTTGGCAATCTCGATGACATCCTCGTTTTGCAGGATATGCCGGGTAATCGACCGACCATTTACCAGCGTGCCATTGGTGCTGCCCTGGTCTTCGATGATGTCGTCATTGCCGACTGAGGTGATGCGTGCGTGTGTGCGGCTGATGCCCTCGCCGACCAGGCTTAGATCGCTGTCGGCCAAGCTGCCGATGGTGAAGCTGGATTCGTTGAGAAACCGGTTTTCGATGACTTCACCGTTTTGACTGACGATTAATTTAGCCATGGGGTATCAGCCTCCAAATAGCCGGGCAAAAAACCCCGGCTTTTTCACGATGGGTGGGGGATGGGTGCCTGTTTTTGCCAGGATGACGGAAACATTGTCTTCGCCACCATTGTCGTTGGCAATCATGACCAACTGGCTGGCTGCGAGCGGTAAATTAGACTGGAGCGAATTCAGGACCCGCTGGATATCCGCGTTGTCGACCATATCGTTGAGGCCATCTGAACAGAGCAGGAAGATATCGCCCGGCAGCGCTTCACACTCACTCAGCGACACGTCCACCTCGGATTTCAGGCCCAGCCCGCGTGTCACCAGATGGCGGTTGTGGGACGTGGCAGCGGCCTCGGCGCTGAGTATTCCCTGATCGATCTGCTCCTGTAGCAGAGAATGATCATGCGTTAGCAGCTCCAACTGGCTATCACGCAAGCGGTAAATGCGCGAATCGCCAACATGCGCAAGCGTGACATGATTGTTTCTGAACAGCAGAAGCGCCAGCGTGGACCCCATCATCTGTTCCTGACTGCCGCGGATACGTTGCGCGCGGCGTTCGCCTTCCATGAAAATCGCATGATTGGCCCTTTTGACAACGTCTTTCACCATGGCAGCCACATCACTGCTGTGATTGAGTTTGCCCTGCAACCCCTGGGTCAGGCCCTCTACGATGACCAGAGTGGTCAGCTTGCTGGCCACGTCGCCGGACTGGTAGCCGCCCATGCCATCAGACAACACCAACAGGCCCAGATCATTTACCGTGGCGATACTGTCCTCGTTCAGACTGCGCAGCAAGCCTGGATCAGTCTTGGTGGCGATCTCGAGGAAAAGCGGGGTATTTAGTGGCGTGTTTGACAAAGCGATAGTCCCTTGGTGTTTGTTATACTTTCTTTCCGAGGATTCTCTCACCAGGAATCACCCTAAAGCAAGCCGCTTGGCGCGCCCCCACATGCTCAATCAAACTCAAATTGGTCGTTATGAAGTGATCGCTCCGCTGGGACAGGGTGCGATGGGGACCGTTTATAAGGCGGTTGACCCATTAATTGAGCGCACGGTCGCCATCAAGACGATCAGTCTAAACCTCTCAAAAGAGGAACTTGCTGAGTTCGAAGAACGGTTTTACCGTGAAGCAAAATCTGCTGGCCGTTTGAATCACCCCAATATCGTCACCATTTATGACGTGGGTGATACCGGCGATATTGCTTATATCGCGATGGAATATCTGGAAGGGGAATCGCTGCGCGAGATGCTCGATTCCGGTGTAGTGCTGCCGGTCGAATTGATCGGAAAAATCGCGGCGCGCATTGCCAGTGCACTGAACTACGCACATGAGAACCATGTGGTGCATCGCGATATCAAGCCTGCAAATATCATGATCACCCCCAACCGCAACGTCAAAATCATGGATTTTGGGATTGCGCAGATCCCAACGGGTTCGCGCACGCAGCTCGGCACCGTACTGGGTTCGCCCAAGTACATGGCGCCAGAGCAGGTGGCGGGCCAGGCCACGGACGGCAAAACCGATATTTTTGCGCTGGGCGTGGTGTTGTACGAAATGCTGACCGGGACGACGCCTTTTAACGGCGACAACCTGAGCGCCATCATGTTCAAAATTTTGCACGAAGAGCCCGCCCCGCCCAGCACGATCAATCCCCGTGTGCCCCCGATTTTCGACCAGATTATCAGCAGGGCGCTGGCCAAACGGCCAGCGGATCGGTACCAGACCGCCCGCGAGTTCGCCCGGGATTTGAGAAACCTGGATGCCGTTCCGCTCCACGCATCCAGTCAGCAGGTAGGTGACAACCGGTCGGCAAGCTCAAGGCATGCTACCCGGCAGCCGGCAGACGAACAGGACACCACGATGTTCCTGCCGCCACATAAAGCCCGAAAAGTGATCGCCGCAGCGTCCGTAAATCGCCGTGCTGGAATCAAAGGAAAAATTGCATCTGCTTTTCAAGATAATCTATTGAGTCGCAAGGCTTTGCTTGTGGGGATTCCGCTGTTGGCCATTACGGTTTTCACCGTTTATGTGCGGTCGGCCCAACCCATGCGGGCTGCTGTACCCGCCCCAGTCGTATCCGTGCTTGAAGCGCCGCGTGTCACCGCACCGCAACCCGCAGCGGTGTCTGAAAACAAGATTGATGTTCCTTCGGTGGCGCCCGAAATACCCACTGTGCGCGTTGTACCAACAGCAAAAATCATAATAGCGCCTGCTACACCAGCGCCTGCTGCTTTGGCTCAGGCAAAAGCCACCTTAACGCTCGCGATTTCGCCATGGGGTGAAGTTTTTATTGATGGAAAAAGTAGGGGGGTCTCCCCTCCACTCAACACGTTGCAGCTGGAGGCGGGAAGGCACACTGTGGAAATCCGCAACAAAGCGTTTGCAGGCTATCGTGACACCGTGTACGTGAAGCCGGGCCAGTCGCTCAAAATCAAACATAAGTTCAGGTAAGGATAAGACTATGAAGCAGATTAGTGCGCTTATTTGCGTTGTACTGCTAATGACTGCCTGCGCTACTCCCATCATGAGGGATGCGGGCTTGGATAAACTTGCCCTGCGCAAGGCAGAAAAGGACCTGTCGTTGGGCATCCGGGCGTACGAAGACGGTGATTACAGAAACTCCACGCGACTTTTACAGAGTGCGCTCGCGGCCGAACTTTTTTTGACTTCAGACAAGGTGGCGGCGCACAAGTATCTGGCTTTTATGTATTGCGCCCAGTCTCGGGAAAAAGCCTGCCGTGATGAGTTTCGCAAGGTGCTGGCCTTGAATCCGGATTTTCAGTTAACCCCGGCGGAATCGGGCCATCCTTCGTGGGGGCCTGTGTTTAAGTCGCTCAAATAGCAGTGCAAAAAGACCTGAATTGGGGGGTGTCGATGCTGCACTCATGAAAAACCTTGTTTGACCGGGAATAAAACGGCCTGTGATGGTGTTCACGTCTATGCAAGATCGCAGTGCCCCTCAACCCTTGATAAAGGAACATCATGAAATTAGCCTTAACTTCTGCTCTGGCCAGCCTCACCCTGCTGGTTGCCTGTGCGACCCCGATGGGTGCCCCCACCAAAACTGCTGCGGGGGTGCTCACCACTTCCGCCGGCATGACCCTGTACACCTTCGACAAAGATCCGGTCGATGCGGGCAAGAGTGTTTGCGTAGACGATTGCGCAACAAAATGGCCCCCTCTGATTGCGGTTGCTGGTGAAAAAGCCGACGGCGCGTACAGCATCATCAATCGTAACGATGGTGCCAGGCAATGGGCATTCAAAGGCAAGCCTTTGTATACATGGTTTAAAGACCAGAAGCCGGGCGACACCACCGGTGATGGCGTGAATAATGTGTGGCGCACCGCCAAGCCCTGAGTGCGCACCAAGCCCGATCTGATCGAGCACCTGCCCCGTCTGCGCCGCTATGCACGGGCGCTGACGGGGGATGTCATACGCGCCGATGATCTGGTTCAGGACACACTCGAGCGCGCTTTGGTCAAGCTCGACTTGTGGCAGCCAGGAACCGACCTGCGTGCCTGGCTGTTTACCTTGATGCACAATTTGTTTTTAAATCAGATTCGTTCCTATCGCCCCCCTGAGTCTGCGCTGGATGACGCGCTGGACATTGCGGTGAGCGGTGGGCAGATGGAAGCCCTGGGTGCACGAGACATCCATGCGGCACTCGCTCGACTCCCCCATCCGCAACGTGAAGTCATGCTGTTGGTGGGGCTTGAGCAGTTTGCTTATACCGAGGCAGCCCAGGTTTTGGGTGTGCCGGTGGGCACCGTGATGTCACGCTTGTCCCGGGCGCGCGAGCGGATGCGGCAGATGCTGGCGGGCGAACCCGCCGTGCAATTGAAAGTGGTGAAATGACAGGCTACGTAAGCGAAGAAGACTTGCATGCTTTCGTGGAGGGCTCGCTTTCCGATGCGCGCCGCCTTGAAGTTGAAGCCTGGCTGGCGGCACACCCGGCAGATGCTGCGCGTGTGCAGGAATGGGCGGGTCAGAATCAAGCGCTGCATGCCGAGTTTGACGCGGTCCTGAATGAACCGCTGCCCCTTCATCTGGTGCGTGCTGCCCGGCGGCATACGGTGCGCTCGCCGTTCATGGCGATCGCGGCGGCGCTGGCGTTTGTCGCGAGCGGCCTGCTCGGTTATGGCATCGGCCTGGTTTCGGATCGGCCTGGAGCAGCCCCGCCTTTGGCATCGACCCCACCGCTGGTCCGCGATGCGGCCATCGCTCATGCCGTGTTCAGTCCCGAAGTGCGGCATCCGGTCGAAGTGGAGGCGGCCGACGCCGAGCATCTGGTGAATTGGCTCTCCAAGCGCGTGGGGACCGAACTCAAGGCACCGGATTTTGCCCCCCTTGGATTTGATCTGCTGGGCGGCCGTTTACTGACGGGCGAGTCGGGCCCTGTCGCGCAATTCATGTATCAGGACGGAATCGGACGTCGCGTCACGCTGTATGTGCGGCGTGCTGCCGCGGGGAACCAGGAAACCGCTTTTCGCCACGTGACAGAAAACGGGGTGGAAGTGTTTTACTGGATCGACCGGGATTTTGGCTATGCCCTTTCGGGCCAGATTGCCCCTGCCGATATCCGTAAACTGGCCGGCGCCGCCTATCGCCAATTGGTCGGGCATGCCGGCGGCGGATAATTGCGTGCTTTTGTATTGGCTGGGTTTTCGGTAGGCTTGGCGCTAATCCTGCGAAAATCGAGTTCATGCACTTCACTCCTGAATCCTTCCGCGCCTGGCCCACCAAGCGCATCACCCTGCTCGGCATGTCCGGTGTCGGCAAGACGCATATCTCAACCCGGCTGCGCGGCCACGACTGGTTCCATTTTTCCGGCGACTACCGCATTGGCACGCGCTATCTTGATGAACCGATTCTGGACCTGATCAAGCAGCAGGCGATGAGTGTGCCGTTTTTGCGTGATCTGCTGCGCAACGACTGGATCGATATCAAGAACAACATCAAGATTCACGACCTCGGCCCGGTGCTGACTTTTGTCGGCAAGCTCGGCGGGCCGGAGTGGGGCGGGCTTGCGCTGGATGAGTTCTCGCGTCGCCAGGCGGCGTACCGCGAGGGCGAAATCGCCGCCATGCGCGATGTGCCGGAATTCATCCGCAAGGGCCAGGAAATTTATGGGTATCCGCACTTTGTGAACGACGTCGGCGGCAGCCTGTGCGAGCTGGATGAACCCGGCGTGGTCGAGCTGCTGGCCGGGCACACGCTGATCCTTTATATCCAGACCACCACGCGCGACGAAGAAGAAACGCTGATCAAGCGCGCCCAATCCGACCCCAAGCCGCTGTATCTGCGCCCGGCCTTTCTCGCCGAACAGCTGCCGGTGTATCTCACGGAAAAGGGGATCGAATACGTCGCCCAGATTGAGCCCGACGATTTTGCGCGCTGGGTTTTCCCACGCTTGTTTCATTCACGCCTTCCGCGCTACGAGGCGATTGCCAAGCCGCATGGTTATACCGTGACTTCGCAGGAAGTCGCGCAGGTGCGCGACGAACACGATTTTCTGGCACTTCTGGAAGTCGCCATTGCACGGAAGGGACAAGGCTAACCATGCCGCTGGTCGCGCATAACGCGCTCCCTACCTTTGATCGTCTGCGTCAAGGCGGTTTGGTTGTGCACTCGCCCGAGCGTGCGGCACAGCAGGAGATCCGCGAGTTGCACGTGGGCCTGCTGAACATGATGCCGGACGCCGCGCTGGAAGCGACTGAGCGCCAGTTTTATCGGTTGGTGGGCACCTCCAATCCGATTGCGCAGTTTTACATGCACCCCTTTACCTTGCCGACATTGCCGCGCGGCGCGGCGGCTCAGGCGCACATTGCACAATATTACGAAAGCTTCGATGCCATTCGCGAGGCCGGGCTGGATGCGCTCATCATCACTGGCGCCAATGTCAGCCATGCCAATCTCGCCGATGAGCCGTTCTGGGATCCGCTGATCGAGGTGATCGACTGGGCTTGGGACAATGTCACGTCCACTCTGTGTTCCTGCCTGGCCACCCATGCCGTGATGCAGTTCCGCCATGGGCAGACGCGGGTGAAACAGCCGCGCAAGATATGGGGCGTGTATGAGCATCGCGTAGCCGATAAGCGCCATCCCCTGGTCACCGATGTCAACACGCGTTTTGATGTACCGCATTCGCGCTGGAACGACGTCTCGCCTGCACAATTCAAGGCAGCTGACGTCAAGGTGCTGGTTGAAAGTGCGGAGGCGGGCGTGCATCTGGCGGTGAGTCCGGATGGCCTGCGGACTGTGTTCTTTCAGGGTCATCCTGAATACGACACCATTTCACTATTAAAGGAATACAAACGCGATTTGCAGATGGTGGCGCATGAGCCGAAGCGGATGTTTCACCCTTATCCCGCGCGTTACTTCAACCTCAAGGCACAAGCTTTTCTGGCTGAGTTCAACATTCGGGTCATTGCGGGAGAACACCTGGACTTCCCTGAATCACTCGTGCTGCCCCTGATCGACAACACCTGGCACGATTCTGCCGAAGCGGTAGTCGGCAACTGGATCGGGTGCGTATATCAGGTGACGCATCGCGAACGTGGATTGCCCTTCATGCCGGGGATCGACCCTAACAATCCCTTGGGGTGGGTGTGACTGAGGCACGCGCTCACTATGACGAGGCGCAGGGCGCGCTGATAGTCAGCGGTGACTGGTATGCTGAAACCTTAGCGGATTTGCCTGTTTTGCCGGTCAGCCCAGTTCACATCATCGACGGTGCAGGCGTCACGCAGCTCGACACCAATGGCGCGTGGATGCTGCTTGCCGCTGCCGGCCGGCAAGTCAGCGACCCGTTGCCCGAGTTGCGCGCATTCCAGCCACAACATCAGGCGATACTGGAACTGGTGGCACGGCACAGCGCACCCACTGCGATGGAACCCGGACCATCGCATGATGGTGTGTTGGCGCTTGTTGGACGTGGCTCGCTTGCTATGGGGAAGCATGGCCTCGGCCTGATTAATTTTATTGGACATCTGTCCGTTGAACTGCTCCACCTTGCCAGCCGCCCGAGTCAATGGCGCTGGCGTGAATTTGGCGCACAGTTGAACGCGGTTTTCGTCGGCGCAATTCCCATCGTGATTGGCATGCTGTTTCTACTCGGCGTGGTGTTTGCCTATCTGCTGGGATCCCAGGCGCAACAATACGGAGCCAACATTTTTGTTGTGGATGGGTTGCTGCTGGCAATTCTGCGTGAAATTTCTCCAGTCATTGTGGCCGTTCTGGTAGCAGGCCGCACGGGGGCAGCCATCACCGCGCAGATTGGAACCATGAAAGTCACGGAAGAAATCGACGCAATGACTACACTCGGCTTGTCTCCGATGGCCGTACTGGTGATTCCCCGCGTGCTTGCCTTATTGCTCACATTGCCCCTACTGGTCTTTATCGGTGACATCGCCGGAATAGTGGGTGGCATGCTGATTACGCACGCACAGCTGGATATTTCTTATTCCGTGTTCATGGACCGGATGGCCGACGTATTGCGCTTGAAAACCTTGCTGGTTGGGCTTCTCAAGGCCCCGGTATTCGCGATTTTTATTGCACTCATCGCCTGCCGTATGGGGTTGTCCGTTGCGCGGGACGCGCGCAGCGTGGGCGAACATACAACTTCTACCGTTGTTCAGTCCCTGGTTGCCATCATCATCCTCAACGCGATTTTTACCGTGATGTTCGTACAGATGGATATCTGATGACTGAAACCGTGATTGATGTTCGTGACGTATCGATCAACCTGGGCGGACACAGCATTCATCAGGACTTGAATTTGTCCGTTAAACGCGGTGAAGTGATCGCATTGATCGGGGGTAGCGGCACAGGAAAATCAGTGCTGTTACGTGAAATCATCGGACTGTTGAAACCGGACGCGGGCCATATCGACCTTTTTGGACAGTCCGTTCTGGACAGTACGCCTGAGCAGATGAATGCATTGCGCCGGCGTTTTGGCGTACTGTTTCAGGATGGCGCTTTGTTCTCATCCCTGAATGTTGAGGATAACGTAGCCACTCCGTTGTTTGAACATACCCGGCTTGCACATGGCACCTGCCGTCAACTTGCGCGGTTGAAGCTCGATATGGCCGGGTTGGAGCCCGACGTTGCGAAAAAACGACCGAGCGAGCTTTCGGGCGGAATGCGCAAGCGTGTTGCCTTGGCGCGTGCGCTGGCACTTGATCCCGAACTGCTCTTCCTCGACGAGCCGACTTCAGGCCTCGACCCGATTTCGGGGCGGGCGTTCGATGCGCTGATCCGGTTGCTGGCCGACAGCCTCGGGCTCACCGTGTTCCTCGTTACCCATGACTTGGATACACTGTTTTCAATTGTGGACCGTGTCATCGTACTTTCCGAAGGACGCGTGCTCGGTAGCGGTACCGTGGCTGAACTGAAACACATCGACGATCCGTGGCTGCGCGATTACTTTTCCGCGCGGGCATCGGAGGGAGAAATCGTGAATGGAAACTGAAAGTCGTTATACCTTGGTGGGCACGCTGGTGCTGACAGTGGCCGTGCTGATGACACTGGCGATCGTGTGGCTGACCGGCGGGGCGGACCGGATTGCGTACCAAACCTATACCATTTACTTCAAGCAGCAATCGCTTGACGGGCTGGCGTTGGGCAGCGCGGTGAAAATGCGCGGTATCAAGATAGGGGTTGTCGATGGTTACCGTTTCGCCAATAAGGGGGATGAAGTGGTGAATGTCACAGCCCGGATCGACGAAGGGGTACCCATACACGAGGGTGCCGCCGCCTACATCAAGCGCAATTTAGTCACGGGCATCGCCACGGTTGAAATCAACAATGGTCCCGCGACGGAAGCGTTGCTTGACGATGCGCCGCCCGGCGAGCGTTATCCGGTCATTGCCGAAGGCAGCTCTGATCTCGACAATGTAGCGACAGCCGTAACGCAACTGGCGATCAAGGGTGCGCAGGTCGTGGAAAAGATGAACCTGCTGTTGTCGGACGAAAATCAGCACGCCATCAGCCAGACGCTCGCCAATCTAAACGATCTGTCCAGCCATCTGGTGGCCAACAAGGCCAGTCTGGACGCGACAGTGCAGGGCATACGCGATGCTTCCGACGAATTTCGCTTCGCTGGCGCAAGCATCAACCAGGCCGCAACGCGCGCCGAAGGCAGCATCGTGGAAATAGGGAAAAATGCCGACATCACATTGAAGCAGGCCAACGTGACACTGGAGCAGATTCAGCGCGATGCGCGTGATATTTCAGACCGTATTTTGCAGCTCAGCGAAGTCGGAGCACTGGAAATAACCAAGGTCAGCCGCGATGTGCGCACTAGCGCCGACGTGGTCTCACAAGCTGGTCAGCGTCTTTCCAATCCCCACAGCATCCTGTTTGGGCCGGGCAAGCAGCAACTCGGGCCCGGAGAAAAACTCCCATGAATACACGTTTCGTTCTGGTTGCCGTCGTCATGCTTGTTTCCGGCTGCGCGAGTTTCGGGGAAAAAGGCAGCACGGCTACGGTGGTGAACTATGTTCTGAGCGACACCCTGCCTGCAGGCCAACCTGTTCCTGTCCAGCCTGATGCGCCTTCGTTGCTGGTGATGGATACCGCGGCAGCGGGGTTATACGTTTCCGATCAACTTGTTTTTAGCCGCAGCACGGGCACGCGAGGTCAATACCAGTATGCTCGATGGACAGAATTGCCGGGCAAGCGGTTTGCCGACCTGATGCGCGCACGGCTTAGCCAGCAGAGTGGGTGGCAGGTCAGCGCGGCGGAAGCTTATGTTCACGGCGACATGCTGCTCGTGACCCAATTGATCGATTTATATCATGACGCCGCGAGCGATCCCGGGCAGGTGCGGCTCGAATTACGGGCCGAGCTGGTAGACCTTAAACGGCGCGCTATTCTGGGGCGGCGCAGTTTCGAGCAAAAAGTGCCGTTGATGTCCTACGATGCGGCAGGCGCTGCGTCCGCATCCAATCAGGCCGTCAGTCGTGCGCTGGATGACTTGGGCGCCTGGCTCGCTACATTTCGATAAACCCTTACAATAAAAGTTGGCAACGCCCACAACAAGAGGAGAGAGACTATGAAACGACTACTTGCCACCCTGTGTTTGAGCTCTATAGCGGTCGTATCCCATGCCGAAATTTCGCAGGAGTTCGGGGCGATCAAAATTCACTACAACGCATTGACTACGGATCAATTGCTACCGGAAGTTGCACGTGCCTACAAAATCGAGCGCAGTAAAACACGTGGCATGGTGACCATGTCGGTGCTGAAGAAAAACAGTGTCGGGGTACCGACCCCGGTCCCGGCCAAGCTCACCGTTTATGCCACCAATCTCAATCAGCAACTGGCCAATATCGAGATGCGTGAGATCAAGCAAGGCACCGCCATCTATTATTTGGGGGAGTTTCGGGTCAGCGCACCTGATACGCTGAAGTTCACCACCACGATTGAAGTGGCAGGTGAGCCAAAACGCGAGATGGTTTTCAAGCAGAAGTTTTACAAATAAAAATACGCAGAAAGCGCCCCGGTCCGGGGCGCTTTTTTGATATGCGCGTGGGCCGAATTCAGGCGTGTGTGAATGTCGAATAAGCCAGCAGCATCAGCCCCCACGCGCCAAAGCCCGCCACCGTCAGGCCCGCCCCACGACGCACCCACAGCTGCTGCATGAAGGGTTGAATCTGTCGGGCGAACAGTCCCATGCCGAGCAGATTCGGCAGCGTGCCGAGGCCAAACACAAGCATCAGTGCCGCACCCGAGGTGGCGCTGCCCGCCGCCAGTGCAGATACCAGTATTGAATACACCAGCCCGCACGGCAGCCAGCCCCAGGCCATGCCTGCCAGCACGGCCTGCGGCATGGACTTCACCGGCAACATTTTCTGGAACAAGGGTTTGACCCGCTTCCATAATGCGCCGCCTGCGCGCTCGAAAATCAGCACCCATTGCGACCAGCCGGCGAGATACAAACCGAGCAGAATCATCACCGCCTGCGCGAGGATGTAAAGCAGGGTCTGCACCGGCAAAAAGTCGGCGAGTTTAAGCGAGGCGCCTAGCGTGCCCGCCAGTGCACCAAATATCGCATACGAAAACACGCGTCCCAGGTTGTAGGCCAGGTGCAGGCGGAACGGCGGTGCGCTGCCGTCGGCGCGAAAGGAAAATGCCGCGACGATGCCACCGCACATACCAACGCAGTGCACGCCGCCCAGAAGCCCAGCGAGCAGGGCGGCGAGAAGGGAAAATTCGATCATTTTTTACAAAGAGGACAGGCGTACAAGCGGGAGTTGTTCATCCATTCTTGTCTCCTTGTTCTCCTTGTTCCGCGGATGGGATGGGGGGGCCATTACGCCCCACGAGCCAAACCAGAATCAGCACCGGCACCCCGATCAGCGCGGTGCCGGTAAAGAAGTTCGCCCAGCCATAGGCATCGACGAACTCGCCGGAAAAGCCCGCGATGAACTTGGGCAGCAGCAGCACCACCGAGGTGAGCAGCGCGTATTGCGTGGCCGTGTAGGCCTGGTTCACCAGGCTGGACAGATACGCGACGAAGGCGACGGAGGCAATCCCCGCCGATAGGTTGTCCGCCGAAATGGTGAACACCAGCGCGCCCACATCGTGCCCGCGCCCGGCCAGCCACACGAACAGCAGATTGGTCGCAGCGGAGAGCACCGCGCCCAGAAACAGGGTGCGCATCACGCCCATGCGCATCACGAGCAGCCCGCCCAACCCCGCGCCAACGATGACCATAATCATGCCGTACGCCTTGGATACGTCGGCGACCTCCTTCTTGGTGAAGCCCATTTCCTGATAGAAGGGATTGCTCATCACCCCCATCACTACGTCCGAGATGCGGTAGACGGCGATCAGCGTCAGGATCAGCAGCGCCTGCCCTTTGTAGCGCTGGATGAAGTCGATGAAGGGCGACACCACCGCGCTGTGGAACCACGCCGTAGCGGTCAGCAGCCAGCCGGATAGGCCCGCCGCGGCAAAGCGTTCCCGCGTGTGCGCTTCGCGCTCGGTGGTGACGCTGGAAATCTTTTTTTCCGGCTCGCGAATGATCAGCGTGGTCAGCATGCCGACAACCATCAACGCCGCCATCACCGTGTACGCCACCTGCCAGGGGCTGAAGTCGTAGGTCGCCTCGGACGGATCCACGCTCGCAGCAATCCACAGCGCCCCCGCGCCGGCGGTAATCATCGCAAGACGATAGCCCGCCATATAGGTCGCCGCCATCGCGCCCTGTTTTTCGGTTTCAACTGTTTCAATTCGATAGGCGTCGAGCGCGATGTCTAGCGTCGCCGAAGCAAACGCCACCGCCAGCGCGAAATACACCGTGTGCGCCAGGTTCAGCACCGGGTCGGTGTTCGCCATCCCTAGTAATGCGGCGGCAATGCAGATTTGCGACAGCAGCAGCCACGCCCGCCGCTTGCCCAGCCGCGCCGTCAGAAACGGCAGCGCCAGCCGGTCCACCAGCGGCGACCACAGAAACTTGAAGCCATACGCCAGCCCGATCCAGCTCAAATGCCCGATCGTCGCGCGCGCGATGCCCGCCTCCGAGAGCCAGAACGACAGCGTGCCCAGCACCAGCAGCAGCGGCAGCCCGGCGGAAAAACCGAGAAACAGCATGCCGACGACGCGGGGGTGGGTGTAGACCTTGAGGGCGTTGAGCCAGGGATGAGATGTCATTGGAAAGGCGTTAGGGGTTAAGGGTTAGACGCGAGGCGCGGTATGGGTGCGTAGCCAGGCGGTGAGGGTGGCTTCGTCCCATTCGCTGGCAGCGACGGCGAGCACGGCGAGCGTGGCTTCCGCCTGGGTGGCGGTTAGCCGTTGTCCGTTCAGGTAAAGAAACAGGCCCAGCGCAAGAAAGGCCGCGCGCTTGTTACCGTCTACGAAGGGATGATTCTTGGCGAGGCCGACGCAGTAAGATGAGGCCAGTTCGCATCCATCCGGGTCGCCATACGCCGCCAGATTCAGCGGACGCGCCAGTGCGGAGTCGAGCAAGCCCTCATCACGCAGCCCCGACAGACCGCCGTGTTCCGCAAGGCTTTCGTCGTGCAGCAGCAGCAAGGCACGCTTGTCGACCCAACGCCAGGCGTGCGCCACTTACTTCGCCAGTTCGTGAAAGGTGTCGCGGAAGGCGCGCATGAAGGCACGGCCAGCGTCAATCTGTTCTTCCAGGTTCGGGTCATAAGGCGTGACCGCCACCCCATCGGGCGTCTCGGTCACAAACACCGTGTCGCCCTTTTCCAGCTTCAGCCGCGCCAGCACTTGCTTGGGCAGGATGAGGCCGACCGAATTGCCGATTTGCGTGAGCTTGAGTGCGTGCATGGCAGACTCCAGATTGTTATAACTATAGTTATATTAGCCCGCGATGCGGAACAAGACAAGGGTGGGGTGCGGGAGGGTAGAGTGCGGCTTGGTCGTGTAACAAGCTTGGTGGAATGATAGCACCGTGCTAGCTTAGTGCTACATCCCGCTTAAAGGAGCCACCATGAGCACTGAAACCAAACCCCCGGCCACTAATGTAGCGCAGTTCAACATGCGCCTGCCCGCCGAACTGAAAGCCCGGCTGGAAAGCTACGCCCAGCTGGTCGGTCGCCCCCAGGCCAATGTGGCGAGCGAAGCGCTGGCCGATTATCTCGACTGGCGCACGCCGCAAATCGAAGCGCTCAAAAAGGCGGTTGCCGCCGCCGACCGGGGCGAGTTCGCCAGCAGCGACGAAGTCGAGCAGTTTTTCAAGCGTTATGAAACTTGAATGGACGCGCGCGGCGCTCGCCGACTTGCAGCGGATTTTGGATTTCATCGGCGAGGACAACCCGCAAGCAGCGCGCGCGCTGGCGGCGGGCTTCAAACATACCGCCGAACATCTAACCCAACATCCCTTCATCGGACGGCGCGGTGATCTGGAAGGCACGCGCGAACTGATGCTGCACCGCAATTACCTACTGACTTATCGCGTCAGCAGCGAAGCCGTCGAAATCCTGCAAATCTGGCACGTCGCGCAAAAGCGTTATCACTGAATGGGTGGGGTGCGGGAGGCCGGACTCCCTCCAACCCGCCGGGGCGAACCCCCGAGCCGCAGGCGCCCCAAAAGTTTCCTGCTGTCGCAACCCTTGTAGGGTCTGAGGGCAAGTTCTGGGTGGTCAGAAGTCAGTAATAAGCTGTTGTTATATAGTGAAAAACGTTGGCCACTATCGATTCGGTTGAGCCATTAGGCTAAGATGACGCCATGAATCAGCACGCAGAAAAGGCCGCCATTTTCGATAAGCCAGCTTACCCGGCGCGCGAAGCCGCATACATCCTCAATTTGCCCCCTGCCACAGTCAATGCCTGGAGTTTTGGTCAGACGCGCCGGGACGATGGTCGTGTGAGTTTCAAAGCGGTTATCCGGGCGGCCGATGCGCGCAACAAACTGCTGTCGTTTGCCAATCTGTGCGAGTTGCATGTCCTGGCCGTGACCCGGCGTGTGCATCGGGTCAGTCTGCCCAAAGTGCGTGACAGCGTCGAATACTTGCGCAGCCAGCTTGGCGTGGACAGGCCGCTCATCGATCGCCAGTTCAAAACCAACGGAATCGATCTTTTTGTCGAACACGCCAGCAAGCTGCTGAACGTGTCGCGTCAAGGACAAGAAGCGCTGAGAGGCGAGTTCGAACTCGCGCTGGCGCGTATCGAGCGCGACAACCAGGGCAACCCGATCAAATTGTTCCCCTACAGCCGTAGTTCAGACCGCACAGCCACCCAGCCGAAGTCTGTGGTAATCGACCCGCGCCTGTCGTTCGGGCGTCCCGTTCTGACGCAAGCCGCTGTGCCGACCGAAG
>JBKJIS010000185.1:0-7668 GCA_046598305.1 Thiobacillus sp. | reverse complement strand
GCATTTCAACGCAACCAGGAATCACCATGTATTCGAACGAAGAGCTCGTCCAATTGCAAAAAGAGCTGACGGACAAGGGTGTGAAATACTGCATCGGCGCGTATGTGGACATTCATGGCGTGCCCAAGGCCAAGGTGGTGCCGATCGACCACCTTCGTCATATGGCCAAGGGTTCCGAGCGCTATACCGGCTACGCGCTGGATGGCCTCGGTCAGGCGCCCAATGATGACGAGCTGACCTCGATGCCGGATCTGGATCGCGCGATCCAGCTGCCTTGGGAGCCTAAGATCGCCTGGATTCCCTCCGACAACTATTTTCAGGGCAAGCCCTATCCGCTGAACACCCGCGTTGCGCTGAAGAACCAGCTGGCCAAGGCGGCCGAGTTGGGTTACGGCATGAACCTGGGCATCGAGTGCGAAATATTTCTGCTCAAGCAGGGCGAGGATGGCAGCTTGTCGGTGCCGGATCCCGAGGACAAGCTGACCAAGTCCTGCTATGACGTGCGCGGCTTTACCAATAGCTTTGGCTGGCTGGACAAGATGGCGACCACAATCAACGCGCTTGGTTGGGACCTGTATTCGTTCGACCATGAGGATGCCAACGGCCAGTTCGAGTTCGACTTCAACTACGCCGATGCGGTGACGATGTGTGACCGGCTGACCTTCTTCCGTTTCATGGCCAAACATTACGCCCGGGAGGAGGGGCTGCTTGCCACCATGATGCCCAAGCCTTTTGCTGACAAAACCGGCAATGGCGCCCACTTCAATATATCGCTCTATGACTTGAAAGACGGCCGTAATCTTTTTGCGTGTGCGCCAGAAGATGATCCGCACGGCATTGGCCTGACGCCGCTCGGCTACAGCTTTGTTGCCGGCATCCTCAAGCATGGACGCGCTCTGTGCGCCGTGTTTGCACCCACCGTCAACAGCTACAAACGCCTGGTTCGGCGTGGTGCCATGAGCTACTTTTCCTGGGCGCCGGTGTTTAATTCCTGGGGCTCCAACAACCGTACCAACTCGGTCCGCATTCCCTCCGGTGGCGGCCGCTGTGAATCGCGCAATGCCGATGGCGCGGTGAATCCCTACCTGGCCGCCACCCTGGTGCTGGCCGCCGGCCTCGAAGGCATACGCGAGGGACTGAATCCGGGCAACCCGAACGAAGACAATCTCTATGCCATTGGCGATGACGAGCGGCGCGAACGCGGCATCGAGTTCCTGCCGCAGACCCTGCAGGAGGCTGTCGCCGCCTTTGCGGCCGATCCGCTGGTCGAGGCCACCCTGGGCCGCGGGCTGCGCGACGAGTTCATCCGCTACAAGACCGAGGAGTGGGAGGCGTACCACCTGTCGGTCAGCAAGTGGGAAGTGGAACGCTATAGCTACATGTTCTGACCATTCGTATGGAAGAGACAGTGACGACAAAAAACGGAAGCGCTAAAGTAAGCAGCCTGGTCAGTCGCATCAGCGTCTCGCTGCCACCTGATCTTCTTGCCGGACTGGATGGCATGGTCGAGAGCCGCGGCTACGACAGCCGTTCGCAGGCCATTGTCGAAATGGTCAACTATCAGCTGGTCGAACATAAGCGCAGCCTCGGCAACGAGGTCATGGCGGGCACCCTGATGCTGCTTTACAACCGCGCCACCCGAGGCTTGCAGGGCAGACTGGCGGATATCCAGTATCAGCACGTCGCCGAGGTCATCAGCTCGCTGCATGTGCACCTGACCGAGGACCAGATGCTGGAGGTGATCCTGGTCCAGGGCCCTGCTGCCGAGTTACAAGCGATTGCCAATGAAATGCTTGCCCAGCGTGGCGTCATAACAGGTCGGCTGCAACTGCTGGCGGCGGTTATTCCGCCCTTGCATGCACCCGCCGCCGATTGAAAGGAAATGATAATGGAACATCCCGAACTCGCTCTTGATAACCCGCCGGCTCCTGCACCGGTCGATGCGCCTGAACACTGGCGCCGCTTCGCTCCCGATCTGGAGGTAGAAACCGTGCTGTTCTCCGAGCGGGTCCCAAGTGGCGGCCACTGGTCATATCGATTGCCACGCGGCACCACGCTTCGCATCACAGCCCTGGATGCTGGCGCCAACCTGTCGCTGGTGTTGTACTCAGCGCAGGAGAAACTGGAGCGTTACAGCATGCCGGATTCACTCAAGGCCCAGCATACCGCCCACTACACCCGAGGCCACGTGCTGATGAGCGACATGGGCCGGGCGATGGCTTCGATTACGGCCGACAGTCTGGGCTGGCACGACCCGCTCGGATTGTTGCTGGACAATCGCCTGATGAAGGAAAAGTATGGCGATCATGCCTACCAGGAAAATCGCAACGGCATGATTCGTTCCGGTCGTGATGGTCTGCTGATCGAGATCGGCAAATACGGTTTGGCCAAACGCGATCTGGTGGCATCGGTGAATTTTTTCAGCAAGATCACCGTCGACGAGGAAGGCCGCTTTGGCTATGTCTCCGACCATGCCAAGGCAGGCGACTTCGTCGATTTGCGCATGGATATGGACGTGCTGATCGCCTTTTCCGCGGCGCCGCATCCGCTCAATCCAGCGCCGGTTTATCCAGCCGGAAAGATCGGCTTGGCCGTGTGGCGCTCCGGCCCGGCACCGGCGGACGATTATTGCCGCAGCTTCCGCCCGGAAAATGCCCGCGCCCTGCACAACACCGACATGCTCTATCTTTGAGGAACACACCATGACTGCTACCGCCATACGCATCCAGGAAAGCACGCTGGCTCCCGAGGTCGCCGTGCTGGATCACACCTTATCCGCAGGTGAACCCTACCTGCTGGCGATCGACAAGGGCCAGACGCTGCGCATCGTCGACCTCGAAGGCAACCAAGCCGTCGATGTGATTTTCTACAATCGCGACGACAGTGCCGAGCACTACAGCGCCACCGAAACACTTTTACGCCAGGGCGGCATCTACCTGACCACAGGCTCGGTGTTGTATAGCGACGACGGCAATCCCATGCTGACGATCATTGCCGACACCTGCGGTCGCCACGACACCCTGGGCGGGGCCTGCGCAGCCGAGAGCAACACCGTGCGCTACGCCTTGCAGAAGAAGTTCATGCACAGTTGCCGCGACAATTATCTGACTGCGCTGCAGCATGCCGACATCGGCCTGGGCAAGCGCGACCTGGTGCCCAATATCAATTTCTTCATGAACGTGCCGGTGACCGAATCGGGTGACCTGAGCTTTGCCGATGGCGTCTCAGCGCCCGGCAAGTACGTGGAACTGCGCGCCGAGATGAACGTGTGGATGCTGGTGTCCAACTGCCCCCAGCTCAACAATCCGTGTAACGCCTATAACCCGACTCCGGCGCGTTTCCTTCTCTGGAACCCGCAGTAAACCCGGCCTGGGACGACCCTTGCCGGCAATGAAAAATGCGGGACGTCCCGTACCAGGTGACCCATGTTCAAGAAAGTCCTGATCGCCAACCGCGGCGCCATTGCCTGCCGCATCATTCGCACCCTGCGCACAATGGGCGTGAAGTCGGTTTCCGTGTATTCCGAAGCAGACCGCCACTCGCTGCACGTGCGGCTCGCCGACGAAGCGGTGGAGATCGGCCCGGCGCCGGCAGCGCAAAGCTACCTACGCGCAGAGAAGATTCTGGAAGTAGCGAAAGCGACCGGCGTTCAAGCGATCCATCCCGGCTACGGTTTTCTCTCTGAGAACCCCGGCTTCGCCGAAGAGTGCGCAGCTGCCGGCATCGCCTTCATCGGGCCCAGCCCGGACCAGATGCGTGCTTTCGGTCTCAAGCACACCGCGCGCGATCTGGCCGAGCACAACAAGGTGCCACTCTTGCCGGGCTCCGGTCTGTTGTCCGACGCCGGCCATGCCCAGGCCGAGGTCGCGCGCATCGGCTACCCGGTGATGCTGAAGAGCACCGCTGGCGGTGGCGGCATCGGCATGCGCCTGATCTGGAGCAGCGACGAACTGGTCGCAGCCTTCCAGTCAGTCGAGCGGCTCGCCCGTGCCAACTTCAAGGAGGCCGGCATTTTCCTCGAAAAATATGTCGAGCACGCGCGCCACATCGAAGTGCAAATCTTTGGTGACGGCAACGGCCACGTCGTCGCGCTGGGCGAACGCGATTGTTCGGTGCAGCGGCGCAACCAAAAGGTCATCGAGGAAACCCCGGCACCCGGACTCACCGACGCGCAACGCAGCAAACTACTGGCTACGGCAATACGTTTGGGCGAAGCAGTGGGCTACCGTTCCGCTGGCACCGTCGAGTTCGTCTACGATACGCAAAGCGGTCAGTTCTATTTCCTCGAGGTAAACACCCGCCTGCAGGTCGAGCACGGCGTCACCGAGGAAGTTACCGGCGTCGACCTGGTCGAATGGATGGTGAGGGAGGCCGCAGGTGAACTCGACCTCGCCGGTTTCAAGGCCGAACCCAGGGGCGCATCGATGCAGGTGCGCCTTTACGCCGAAGACCCGGGCAAGGATTTCCAGCCTGCCGCCGGCGTGTTGACCGAGGTAGTTTTTTCACCTGACGCCCGCATCGAAACCTGGGTCGAACGCGGTTCCGACGTGCCGCCGTTCTACGATCCCATGGTCGCGAAGATCATCGTCAAGGGTAGCGACCGCGCCGACGCGCTGGAGAAAATGCAGCAGGTGCTGGCGAAGACCCGCATCGCCGGCATCGAAACAAACCTTGGCTACCTCGCCCAGATCGTGCGCGACACGGTGTTTAGGGAAGGACGCCAGACCACGCGCACCCTCAACGCCTTCCACTACCGCCCGGCGACGATCGATGTCATCGAACCCGGCGTGCAGAGCAGCATCCAGGACTGGCCCGGCCGCACCGGCTACTGGGATGTCGGCGTGCCACCCTCCGGCCCGATGGATGCGCTGGCGCTACGCCTCGCCAACAAACTGGCCGGCAATACCGAAGGCGCGGCCGGACTGGAATTGACTGTTGCCGGGCCCACGCTGCGCTTCAATTGCGACAGCGTGATCGCGCTCACCGGCGCCGACATGGGTGCCGAACTTGATGGCCAGCCGCTCGCCAACTGGGCCGCACACGCCGTGAAGGCCGGTTCGCTGCTAAAGCTCGGCGCAATCAAGGACACCGGTTGCCGCACCTACCTTGCGGTGCGCGGCGGCTTCGATGTGCCGGATTATCTCGGCAGCAAATCGACCTTTACGCTGGGCCAATTCGGCGGCCACGCCGGGCGCACGCTGCGGGTCGGCGACGTGCTGCACATTCCGCTGGCGCAAGACTTGGCAGTCGAAAATACGCTGCACGCCACGCTGGTACCTGCCTACAGCCACGCTTGGGAAATCGGCGTGCTCTACGGTCCACAAGGCGCACCGGATTTCTTCACCGATGCTGACATCGTCACGTTCTTTGCCACTGACTGGGAAGTACATTACAACTCCAGCCGCACCGGGGTGCGACTGATCGGACCACGCCCCGAATGGGCGCGCAAAGACGGCGGCGAAGCCGGCCTGCATCCGTCCAACATCCACGACAACGCTTACGCTATCGGCGCGGTCGATTTTACCGGCGACATGCCAGTGATCCTCGGCCCGGACGGCCCCTCGCTCGGCGGCTTCGTCTGCCCGGCCACCATCGTGCAGGCCGAGTTGTGGAAAATGGGCCAACTGCGCCCCGGCGACACCGTGCGCTTCAAGCGGCTTTCGCAGGCGCAGGCCGAGCGCATGGAAGTGGCGCAAGATGCCGCCATTGCCAGTCTAGCTGCTCCGGCCGCACAAGCGCTTGCAGCAGACAGCGAGCCGCTCGCCGATCCGGTGCTGCACCGGACGTCCGAAACCGATAATCCGGTCGCCGTAGTCTACCGCCGCGCTGGCGACAAATACCTGCTGGTCGAATACGGCCCGCTGGTGCTCGACCTCAACCTGCGCTTCCGCGTGCATGCGCTGATGACTCGGCTGCAGGCCGATGCTGTGCCGGGCATCCTCGACCTCACCCCCGGCATCCGCTCGCTGCAAGTGCACTACGATTCGCGTGTGCTGCCGCTGTCGAAACTCATGGCGCTGTTGCTGGCGGCGGAGAAGGCGCTACCGGCCATCGAGGACATGCAGGTGCCGACCCGCATCGTGCATATCCCGCTGTCGTGGGACGATGCCGCGACCCAACTCGCGATCGAGAAATACATGCAGTCGGTGCGCAAGGACGCACCCTGGTGCCCGAGCAACATCGAGTTCATCCGTCGCATCAACGGGCTGGACTCGATCGAAGAGGTGAAGCGAATTGTGTTTGACGCGAGCTACCTGGTGATGGGCCTCGGCGACGTCTATCTGGGTGCACCGGTTGCGACGCCGGTCGACCCTCGCCATCGCATGGTCACCACCAAGTACAACCCTGCCCGCACCTGGACCCCTGAGAACGCCGTCGGCATCGGTGGCGCCTACATGTGCGTGTACGGCATGGAAGGCCCCGGCGGCTACCAGTTCGTCGGCCGCACGCTGCAGATGTGGAACCGCTGGCGCCAGACGGCCGACTTCACCGGCGGCAAACCGTGGCTGCTGCGCTTCTTCGACCAGGTGCGCTTTTTCCCGGTGAGCGAAGCCGAACTGCTGAAAATCCGCGAGGATTTCCCACTCGGCCGCTACCAGTTGAAGATCGAGGAAACCACCTTCAGCCTGCGCGACTACAACGCATTCCTCGCCGACAACGCGGCATCCATCACCGCCTTCAAGACGCGGCAGCAGGCTTCGTTCGACGCCGAGCGCGAGCGCTGGCGCGAAAGCGGCCAGGCCGACTACGCCAGCGACCTGACCGTGGCCGAAGCTGCGCCCGACAGCGAATTCGACCTGCCGGAAAACGGCCGAGCCATCGCCAGCCACGTCGCCGGCAACGTCTGGAAAGTGGAAGTAGAGGAGGGCGCCGAAGTGAAGCAGGGCGCCCCGCTGGTCATTGTCGAATCGATGAAGATGGAGTTCACCGTGATGGCGCCGTGCGATGGCCGCATCCACAAGGTGTTCTGCCGCGAAGGCGGGCAGGTAAGTGCCGGGCAGGACCTGCTGGTATTGGTAAGCGAATAAGGAATTGAACATGAATCTGTCACTTGATATCGCTACCCTGCACACCCTGTATCAGTCCGGCGAACTTACACCACTAAACCTGGTGGAAACCTTGCTCGCCCGCATGGGCGGCGAGGATGCGCATCACCTCTGGATCAGCCGCCTCGATGCCAACAGTTTGCGTGCCTACGCCCGTGCTCTCGAAGGCAAAGACCCATCCACGCTTCCGCTTTATGGCATCCCTTTCGCTATCAAGGACAACATCGACCTTGTCGGCCTGCCCACGACCGCTGGCTGCCCGGAATACGCTTATTCTCCGGAGCGGCACGCTACGGTGGTGCAACGCCTGATCGACGCCGGTGCTATCCCACTCGGCAAAACCAATCTCGACCAGTTTGCCACCGGCCTCAACGGCACGCGCTCGCCTTATGGCGCCTGCCGCAATGCGTTCAATCCCGACTACATTTCTGGCGGTTCCAGTTCCGGCTCGGCGGTGGCGGTAGCGCTAGGATTGGCGAGTTTTAGTCTCGGCACCGATACCGCTGGCTCCGGCCGCGTGCCCGCTGCCTTCAACAACCTGGTTGGCCACAAGCCGAGCTGCGGTGCGCTCTCGACGCGCGGCGTGGTGCCTGCCTGCCGTTCGCTCGATGCGGTGTCGATT
>JBKJIS010000082.1:0-6335 GCA_046598305.1 Thiobacillus sp. | reverse complement strand
GTTTAATGGCTTGACCATAGTCCGCCACTGCGCGGTACATATCGTTCAGCAAGTAATACACATCGCCGCGCCGCACATAATGCGCCGCCACTTTCGGCTCACGCACAATCAGCGGATCTAGCTCAAGCAATGCCACATCTGCCTGCTCGCGCGTGCTGATCTCCGCAGCCGCCACAGGCAAAGTTAGCAGCAGGCAGCCGCCCAGGTAAATCGGTAATAAGCAACTTATCGCGTGACGCATATTGATCCCCTCACTCAGCTATAAAGACGCTAGCACCCCCTATTTTATTCCCCCCGTCCACCCCCCATTTGTTTGCAAATAGAGGGGCTGGCCGAACGGTGAACGTTAACGGAGCCACGATTGTTCAAATCCCGCTGACCGTGAAAGAAGTCGCTTATCGGCCAGTTCCTCTCGAATGCGTTAGGTGCAGGTGTCATATTTAACTTCGTGTTTTCACGAAGCTAACCAAGTCGTTCAAGTTTTTTCCAACAGCATCGGGGGAAATACCGAGCTGCTCGGCGGGAAGATTTAATCGGTTTACCCAGAACGTTGTATAGCCAAACGACTTGGCCCCGGCAGCATCCCACCCAGCGAATGCGACAAAGAGAATTTCTTCTTTTTTAAGTCCAAACGCATCAATCGCCATCTGATACGCACGCGGGTCGGGTTTATAGGTTTTTATCTTGTCGGTACTTAGAACATGCTCAAATACACCGTCAAGGCCGGAGTTCTTAATGCCAGCATCAAGTATCTTTGGGGTCGCATTTGACAGGAACGCCAGTCGAATACCTGAGCTCTTAAGCGATTCTAGTGCTTGCTGTGCATCGGGCCACGCCTTGAGTTCAAGATAAGCGTCCATCAGTTGTTTGCGTTTTTCTTGGGTGAGATCAAGTTTTAGCAACTCGGCCGCAAATACCAAACTGTCCTCAGTTGCCTGCCAGAAATCCGCGTACTGTCCAGATAAGGCACGCAGCCATTGGTATTCGAACTGCCTAGTGCGCCAAGCATTGCTTAGCTCAGTGCCTTTCCCGGGGAACAGTTGTTCGGCAAGTGCAAAGACCGGACGCGGATCAAGAATCGGGAAAGCATCGAAGGCGATAGCTTTGATCTTCGATCCTCTAGCAGCATGCGCCAACGGCATCGACGCCAAAACACCTGCCGCAATGCCTGCAGTGGCCAAATTCAGAAACTCTCGGCGGTTTAGTGACATTATTACCTCCATCCATAGTTATGAATCAATATCTTTCTCTCTGTGGCAAAGACGCACAGAGCATACGAAATATTCCCTTAACAAGAGACCGAAAGTTCTCAACCGTCAAACTTTTAAGGAGTGCCATGAGGGTCATACACGAATATACGAATACTGGGTTTGCCCAGCCTTGAATATCGTGCCTGACCCCAATGGCAAATACCAATGGCACTATTTCATACCTTGCATGGCACTATTTCAGATTTTGAAACGGCTGCAGCAGAACGCTGCACAACGTCTATAAACAGAGGACAAACAGGCATACAAGGAGAACAACATGCGGTCTATCTTGTTGATGGTGTTATGGCTCGGTGTACTTGTTCCGGCACAGGCAGCCGGGAAATGGGTGGCCACCCCTTATGCTCCCGCCAAAGTCATGTTCGAGTTCTACTTCGACCACCCGCAAAAAATCGGCGGCGCATTATATTGGGTGCGCTCTTTGATGAATCCGTTACTCGCAGCACCCTACAATTACTCGCCGGAAGACCAGAAAATCGTCATCGTGATACACGGGACTGAAATCGTGACCGTGGCGAAGAAAAACGAAGCCAAGTACAAGGAAGTCGTCGATCGCATGCGCTATTATGCTGACCTCGGCGTGACGTTCAAGGTATGCGCTCTGGCTGCCGAAGATTATGGCTATTCAGTGAAGGACTTTCAGGACTTCATTGAGGTTGTGCCCAACGCCATCACCGAACTGGCGCACTGGCAACAACAAGGCTATGCGTTGATTATTCCGCAGATACTTGACAAGAAAATCAACATCGAAGCGATCCGCTAGATCGGAGACGGGCGGATTTATTCAGGCCAGTGCTTGATATAGCGTTTTAACAAGCTGTTTTCGAACTTCGCTTCCTTGAGGCTGGCCCGCGCCACATCGTGGAAGGAAATAATGCCGTACAGCTTGTCACCATCCAGAATCGGCAGATGGCCAATATGCGACTTGGTCATCACGTCACGTGCATAGTCGACCGAGTCATCGGCACTGGCGACCACGGGCTCGGCCACCATGATGGTGCTGACTTCGGCATCTTTAAGGTCACAGCCTTGCTTGAGCATCCCTTGTACTACATCGCGCTCGGTCAACAAGCCCACCATCTCGCCGTCTTGCAACACCACCAACGAACCTACGCCTAGTCCCACCAGCTTTTCGACCGCACTTGATACCGTATCGGTTGGCGCAATGCTATGAATATCGGCACTCTTGAGGGTAAGGATTTCTCGAATCTGCATAGGGTTCTCCGGGTTTAGTGGCTGTTAACCCGAACGTATCATAAATTAACACGTGCCCTCGCTGGTCTTTTGTTTCGTATGGAAATTTTGTTCCGTCGGGCGTATGAATAACTACGCCGCTCCTCCACAAAATCCCCCTACAGAGCGTGGCTGTTGCCGACTTGTCGGCTTTACAACCACGGCCTACCCCTTGCGGGTGAAACAAAATCCTGCGCGATTATGAGCGTAGCTCGGTATCCTTTAGGGCATCACGCGAATTTATGAAACGTGCGGGTTAATAAATAAACTGTTCATTTGAAACTTTCTTTTACAGCCACTTATGCGCCTGTTATGAAATAACATGCGCTTAGCTTGTTGTGTAATGTAATGATAACCAAAGCTTGCCCATATCACGATGGGCACGTATCCCTCAGGGCCTGAGCAATGCAGATTCAACCTGTTGACGCTTTTCGGCTCCGCTCAACACCTCGATTAGCGCCAACGCGAAGTCCATCGCCGTGCCCGGACCGCGTGAGGTCAACACTTTTCCATCCTGCACTACTGCCGCAGCGCTCAGCGTCACGCCCGGTATCGCATCAAGGAAGCCGGGGTAGCTGGTCGCCTGCTTGCCGTCGAGCAGACCGGCTTCAGCAAGCACCATCGGCGCTGCACAAATGGCGGCGGTGTATTGCCCGGCAGCCGCCATTTTTTTCAGCAGAGCAATCACGCGAACATCGGCTTTCAGGTTCGCTGCACCTGGCATCCCACCCGGCAGCACCACCATGTCGTACTCCTGTTGTAGCGCCACATCCAGAGTGACATCGGGCATCAGCTGCACACCCCGGCTGGCCGTGACGATGCCTGCCTTAAGCCCTGCCACCACCACGTTGATCCCCGCGCGGCGCAGCAGATCGATGATTGTGACGGCTTCGATTTCTTCGCATCCAGCCGCCAGGGGAACCAGAACCTTGGGCATATTCGCCTCAGTCAGTCGCGGAAATTTTGATACTGCAGCGGGAAATCGGTAATGCTCTTGCGCACCAGCGCGATGGTGTCTTGCAGCAGATCACGCTTTGCACCCGTTACCCGCACGGTATCGCCTTGAATGCTGGCTTGCACCTTGATCTTGCTGTCTTTGATACATTTGACTATTTTTTTGGCCAGTTCGATTTCCACGCCGGTTTTCACCGTTACGCACCGTTTGACCTTGTTGCCCGAGACCTTCTCGACATCACCGACATCCAGGCATTTCACATCGACGCTGCGCTTGGCAAGTTTCTGCGCCAGGATGTCCTGCACCTGGTCAAGCTGAAACTCGGTGTCAGCATGAACCGTCAACACATACTCAGCCTGCTCGACGCGTGCGTCTGAACCTTTAAAGTCGAAACGCGTGGAGGCTTCTTTGTTGACCTGATCGACCGCATTGCGGACTTCCTGCTTATCAACCTCGGATACGATATCAAAACTCGGCACGATGTTACTCCTCTAAGTCCATCACAAATGATTGAATGGGCAATCCGGTTTCATCGTGAAACTCGGCGGCGGCTGCCACCCCCAGGCGCGCCACGGCATCAGCATCAAGCGAAGGGGCTCGATAGGCCGCATACATCGCACCCAGCGCATAGGGACTGCCACTCCCATAAGCATAAAAGCGCGAAAACTCCTGCACCGTGCGGTGCGCCGCCACGCCGAAAATGCCATGCGCGTTGGCAATCAGTACATCCATGCGCGTTGACTCGAGATCTTCTTCCTTGTCTTCGCCTGTTTGCAGGTAGTAATGCTCTTTCAGCACTGCGTGCATCTGATTCCACACGCGGAAAATTTCTTGGGCGGAGCCAAATTCAGGGGCGGATTCCAGATTGTCGAAATAATCCACCAGAATCAGTTTGAACGTTGCTGACCCCGTAATGGCTACAAAACTATCGCCCACGCGAATGATTTTTTCATGGTTGGTCACGTAGGCAGCTGACTCCTTGCCACAGCCCCACTTCGTCAGCGTATCAGCGGCAATCGCGATGCGCCCATCCTTCTTGACGACCGTGACGGTAGTCATCGCCTAACCGAAATGACACACGTAGTGATAAGGCTCACCCAAAACTTCGATATCGAATCTGGAATTACCCGGCACGCTGAAGGACTCCCCTGCGCTGTAGGTTTTCCACTCGTGTTCGCCTGCCAGCTTGACCCGGCACGACCCTGCAACAGATTCCATGATTTCCGGTGCACCCGTATTGAACGTCAGCGTAGCCGGAAGAATCACCCCTAACGATTTTTTGCTGCCATCTTCAAGCGTGATGCTGTGCGACACACACTTTCCATCGAAATACACATTGGCTCTGGAAACGACCGACACATTGTTGAACTGACTCATGCTGATTTTTGATCTCGAAAATTGGATTTAACCGGCGTTGCGCTTCGCGGCAATTCGCAAACGCAACGCATTGAGTTTGATAAAACCGTTTGCATCGATCTGGTCGTAAGCACCGGCATCATCTTCGAACGTGGCAATGGTGGGGTCAAACAGGGAATCGGTTTTCGAGTCACGTGCAACGACCATGACGTTGCCCTTGTATAGTTTGAGACGCACCGACCCGTTAACGTGTTCCTGGGTGTTATCAATCAGCGCTTGCAGCGCAAGACGCTCAGGACTCCACCAATACCCGTTGTAAATCATGCTCGCGTAACGCGGCATTAACTCGTCTTTCAGGTGGCCCGCTTCACGGTCGAGGGTAATCGACTCGATCGCGCGGTGCGCTTTGAGCATGATCGTGCCGCCAGGTGTTTCATAACAGCCGCGGGCCTTCATGCCGACATAGCGGTTTTCCACCAGATCAAGGCGACCGATGCCGTGCTTGCCGCCGAGTTCATTGAGCTTGGCCAACACTTCATGCGCGCGCATGGATTCACCGTTGATCGCCACCACGTCGCCACGCGCAAAATCCAGCGTAATGTACTCGGCCGCATCGGGTGCATTTTCCGGCGATACGGTCCAGCGCCACATGTCTTCTTCCGCCTCGGCACTGGGGTCTTCCAGATGGCGGCCTTCGTACGAGATATGCAGCAGATTGGCGTCCATGCTGTAGGGCGAGCCGCCCTGGCGGTGCTTCATGTCGATCGGGATACCATGCGTTTCCGCATAGTTCAGCAGTTTCTCGCGTGACAGCAGGTCCCATTCGCGCCACGGTGCAATTACCTTGATGCCCGGCTTCAATGCATACGCGCCGAGTTCGAAGCGGACCTGGTCGTTGCCCTTGCCGGTGGCGCCATGGCAAATGGCATCGGCGCCGGTTTCATTGACGATATCAATCAAACGCTTGGCAATCAGGGGCCGCGCAATTGAGGTGCCCAGCAGATATTCACCTTCGTAAATGGTATTGGCGCGGAACATCGGAAACACGAAATCGCGGACGAATTCTTCACGCAAATCGTCAATAAAAATGTTTTCCGGCTTGATGCCAAATTTCAATGCCTTGGCACGCGCCGGCTCCAACTCTTCACCCTGCCCCAGGTCAGCGGTGAACGTCACCACCTCGCATTGGTACGTGTCCTGTAGCCATTTCAGAATGACCGAAGTATCAAGGCCGCCAGAATAGGCCAGCACAACTTTTTTAATGTCGCTCATAGGGTTTGCTCAGTGGGTAGTTCCAGATGTATTGGTGTCAATTACTTCGACCAGACCGGGGAAGCCCCCGACTTTCAGGATATCAAGATTGGTGGCCTGGCTGGCTTTTTCGATTTCGATGCCCACGACGCGGCCATCCGCTGACATGTTGAGCACGATGCCCGCATGAGCTTCCCACGTATGCGCCGGGCTTTCAGGACTGATTTCAACATAGAGTGAATCCATGTCCTTGAAGTAAGCAATATTCATAT
>JBKJIS010000051.1:0-6323 GCA_046598305.1 Thiobacillus sp. | reverse complement strand
TTTACTGGCCAGTTCACGGTTGGTCTTGCGCTCGATCACGTCAGCTTTGCTTATGGCGAGGGCGAAACGGTGCTGGACGATGTCAGCCTCAGTGTGGCAGCAGGCGAAAAAGTGGCGCTGGTGGGCGCCTCGGGTGGCGGTAAGTCAACCCTGGTACAGGCCTTGTTGGGCCTCTATCCGGTTAAATTTGGGCAGATTCAGTATGGCGGTGTTGCGGTCAGTGAGATTGGCTGGGAAGCCGTGCGTGAGCATGTCGGCGTGGTGCTGCAGCACCCGGTGTTGTTCAACGACAGCGTTCGCGCCAACCTGACGCTGGGGCGCGAGGCCGATGACGCCACGTTGTGGCAGGCACTGGAAATCGCTCAGTTGAAGGACATCATAGTCGGGCTACCGCACGGACTCGATACCGAGGTCGGGCGGCAGGGGGTGCGGCTATCCGGTGGGCAGCGGCAGCGGCTGGCGATCGCGCGCATGATTGTGGCCAATCCCCGCATCGTCATTCTCGACGAGGCCACCTCGGCACTCGACACCGCCACCGAACGGCTACTGCACCAGGCCTTGAGCGGATTTCTGGCCGGACGCACCACGCTTATCATTGCGCATCGCCTGTCGGCGGTGAAGCAGGCCGACCGCATCCTGGTGTTCGAAAATGGTCGCGTGGTAGAGGAGGGCGACCACACGGCGTTGATTGATCGTGGTGGGCTGTATCACAAGCTGTATCATCCGGCCTGAAAGAAATATAAATGGCTATATACAAAAGTCGTAGCTATACCAGCATTTTCTGATATACTCAGCAGAGTTGTGCATACAGCAGTGGGCAGGTCAGGCTTCTTTTGCCGCCGTGCCTCGGGACTGTTCTCACAGCCCCATCGTCTTCGACCTCTTTTGTGCCGCCGGTTAAATCAACCGGCAGTGACAAGTCTTGTGGTTGGCGCCGATGTGATCGACGCGACCCGTTAGGCGTTTCAAACGCCACTTAAATTCCGGTTCGTAATTTTTGACCTGTCTGGCCTGGTGCCCGACTGAGGTCTTGTTTGCGCGTTTGTGCGCACTAAAAAAGGTTAGACATGAGCTTTTCCGAATTGGGTCTTGACCCACTTATCCTTAAATCCGTTGTGGCCGCTGGCTACGAAAACGCTACACCGGTTCAGATGCAGGCGATCCCCGCAGCGCTGACCGGCGGCGACCTGCTGGTGTCGTCGAATACCGGCAGCGGCAAGACCGCAGCGTTTCTGCTGCCGTCGATCCAACGCTTGCTGGCCGAATCGACCGGCAAGGGCATGGGCCCGCGCGTGCTGGTGCTGACGCCGACCCGCGAACTGGCGCTGCAAGTTGAAAAAGCTGCCATGACCTATGGTAAGGACATGCGCCGCTTCCGCACCGCCTGCCTGGTGGGGGGCTCTCCGTATGGCCTGCAACTCAAGCGTTTGAGCCAGCCGGTCGATGTGGTGGTGGCAACCCCCGGCCGCCTGATTGACCACTTGGAGCGCGGCAAGATTGATTTCTCGCGCCTGGAAGTGCTGGTGCTGGATGAAGCCGACCGCATGCTGGATATGGGCTTTGTCGATGACATCAAGTCGATTGCCGCACGCTGCCCGAAAGAGCGCCAGACCCTGTTGTTCTCGGCGACGCTCGACGGCGTGGTGGGCAACCTGGCACGCGAACTGACACGTGACGCAAAGCGCATTGAAATTGCGGCTGTGCCCATGCAGGAATCCAAGATCGAGCAGCGTCTGCTGTTTGCTGACAACATGGACCACAAAAATCGTTTGCTCGACGCCTTGTTGCGCGGAGTGGAGATGACCCAGGCCATCGTGTTTGCTTCGACCAAGCGCAGCACCGAAGAGATTTCGGATCTGCTGGCAGAAAGCGGCTTTGCCTCGGATGCGCTGCATGGCGATATGCAGCAGGGTCAGCGTAACCGTGCATTGCAGCGCTTGCGCGAAGGCCGCACCAAGGTGCTGGTGGCGACTGACGTTGCAGCGCGTGGTATTGACGTGGCGGGGATCAGCCACGTTATCAACTTCGATTTGCCGCGTCAGGCTGAAGACTATGTTCACCGTATCGGACGTACCGGCCGTGCTGGCCGCACCGGCATTGCCGTGAGTTTTGCGGGCATGCGTGAAGGCGGACTGGTCAAGAACATCGAACGCTACACCGGCAACCGCATTGAAGTGCATACCCTGCCGGGTTTGGAGCCGACACAGAAACCATCAGCAGGCCGCCCACCGGCCGGACGCCCTTCCTCTTCGGGCCGTCCGCGCACCAATAATGCACCGCGCAGTGGCGCTGGCGCTGGCGAAAAGCGTAGCTTCGGCGATCGCAGCGAGCCGCGTAGTTATGGTGACCGTCCGCCGCGTGGCGACAGCCGCGACAATCGTGACCGTGGCTATCGCGCTGATGCGCGACCCGCCGCCAGTGGCGACCGTCCGGCCCGCAGCGATGCACCGCCGCGCGGCAATCGCTTTGAAGGTGCGCCCCGCACTCCTTATGCCGATCGCCCGCCACGCAATGAAGGGTATCGTGGCGCTGATGCACCGCGTGAGTCCAAGCCTGAAGTCGATGGCAATAGCGTTGCGTACTGGGAAAAGCGCGAGCGCGATGCCAAAACGAAAGCGGCTGCACCCCGTGGAAGCTATGGTGATCGCGGTAACAGCGCGCGTCCGAGCAGTGGCCAGCCGAGCAGTGCTCAGCCGCGTAGCTACGGCACCGACAACCGGGGCGGTGGGAGTGCTCGCGTTGGCGTGCGTGGTCGCTTCAAGGACTGATCAGCCACAGCTTAGCTGGTAGCAGAAAGGGGGGTTTCACGTGAAACCCCCCTTTTTTATTGCCGGCGTTAATGGAGACCCTAAAAAGGTTAGAGTCTTATGCTTAAGTCAGACGTTTACCCTGTGTCGTACACGCCTCCTGCTTGGCAGTGGGTGGGGGAACGTGGGTTACGTGTGGAAACGGGCGCTGCAACCTTGGCGTGTTACGAGTCGCTGGTTTCGCAGAAGTTGGATGAAATAGAGGACGTAATTCCAGCAGATGGCAGCGTGTTGGTTATCTTGCGTCATGGCGGTGGCGTGTCTGTTGCGTTGCGGGCGACGCTGAACACGCCAGTTACGGGGCCACCCTCATTGGGCGGAACATTACACGTGATTTCGGCTGAATTCGGTGGTGGCGCCGGCCCGGATCTGCCTGAATTGGCAGCGCGAGCGCGGATGGACGAGTCTGCCTATATCAGCCATTACGTGGCAGCAGAATACGGTGTCGACTTTTTGGGTTTCCAGCCAGGATTTCCTTATTTGAGCGGCTTGCCCGAAGTGCTGCAGGTGCCCCGCCGAAAAACGCCAAGGCTAAACGTTGATGCGGGCAGTATTGCTATTGGTGGACGGTATGCGGGCATCTACTCAACGGCAGGTCCTGGGGGCTGGCACATCATTGGGCAGACTTCGTTTGTTCTGTTTGATGTGCACCGCAACCCGCCCACATTATTTATGCCCGGCGATCGAATTCGCTTTGTCCCCATATGATGGAAGTGCTCCACGCCGGTTTGTGCGATCTGGTGATGGGCGAAGCTCGCCCCGGTTTTGGGGCGTTGGGGGTGCCTGCGGGTGGCGCGGCGGATCCGGCTGCTCTGGCCGTCGCCAATGCGTTGGTCGGTAACATGGCAGCAGCGGCAGGACTCGAGATTACGCTGGCCGGGCCCACATTGCGCTTCCCGCTGGGCGCTACGGTGGCGCTGACCGGTGCGCATTTTATGGCGACCCGTAGCTGCGGTGCACCGGTTGTTTGGAATGAAACGCTGGTTTTTGCACCCGGAGAAACGCTGACGATAGGGCGGGTGGCATCGGGCTGTCGGTGCTGGCTGTCGGTGCAGGGTGGGCTCAGGGTGCCTCAAGTCTTGGGCAGTTACAGTACATTCCTGCCGGCAGGTTTTGGGGGTCATAGGGGCCGAGCGCTTAAGGCCGGTGATGCTTTGGCGGTAGGGGCACAGACAGGTGAAGTGCATGTGCTGCGTGCAACGCCTCCTGCTTCGGGCTATCCGCACGCTCCATTGAGGGTGGTGGTTGGACCCCAGGCCGGCGGGTTTGCGGATTCAGGGCTGGCGTCGTTTTTTGGCCGCCCTTATCAAATCACGGCCGCTACCGATCGCCGCGGCTTGCGATTGGTGGGTCCGGTTGTCACTTATGCAGGAGGCGAGCTGCCCTCGCAAGGGGTACTCCCTGGCGCTATTCAGGTGCCTCCTGATGGTCAGCCCATTATCCTGGGTTGGGATGGTCCGGTTACGGGGGGGTATCCGGTCATTGCTGTCGTGGTCACTGCCGACCGGGCGACCCTGGCCCAGTTGAAGCCTGGCGATCCCGTGCAGTTTGTGACCATTGAGATAGAGCGCGCGCGCGCCCTGGCATCCGCAACATGGTTAATCGAGGAGTTGGCGTGATTGAGCTGAATGCCGACATCGGAGAAGGTTTTGATGATGCGGGCTTGATGCCTTATTTGGCGCGAGCCTCTATCGCTTGCGGTGGCCATGCGGGAGATGCGGCCAGCATGACTGCGGCGCTCAGGTTGGCTGCCGACCATGGTGTGATGGTGGGGGCACACCCAAGCTATCCCGATCGCGCTCATTTCGGTCGCCTGCCACGGGCCGCCTCAAAGGAAGCGGTTTCGGCATGGGTAATCCAGCAGATAGAAGCCTTGTCTGAGCCGGCCGCCCGCTTGGGTTTGCGGTTGGTGCACGTCAAGCCCCATGGCGCGCTGTATAACGTAGCCGCGATCGATTTGGACGTGGCCGAAGCGATCGCGGCTGCGGTCGCAGAGTTTGATCCGTCGATGTTGCTGGTGGGTTTGTCGGGTTCCCGACTGGTTGAGGCTGGCCAGGCTGCTGGCCTTGGGGTGTTGAACGAGGCATTTGCCGACCGTTGCTACCAGTCCGATGGACAGCTCGTTTCACGTGAAACGGTGGGCGCACTGCTGAAAGACCCTATAATGGCGGCACGTCAAGCATGTGCGCTGGCGCGGGGTGAACCCATCGTCACGTTGACCGGCGAAAGCCTGCGAATACCCGCTGACACGCTTTGCCTGCACAGCGACACGCCCAATGCGGTGGAAATCGCACAGGCCATCCACGCCGTCCTCAATCGCGGATAATTCCGCCCTAATACCTTAAATCTGTTGAATTGCTATGCCACTACTTACCTTTGACCGACTCGAACTGGCTTATGGCCATTGGCCCCTGCTTGATGGCGCTTCGCTTGTAGTCGAGGCCGGTGAGCGCGTCGGCCTGATCGGCCGCAACGGCACCGGAAAATCCAGCCTGCTCAAGATCATCGCCGGAATCAATCCGCCTGATGCGGGTGATGTGTGGCGCAAGCCGGCACTCAAGCTGGCTTATGTGCCGCAGGAACCGCAGTTTCAGCCCGGCCATACCGTGTTCGAAGCGGTTGCCGAAGGCGTGGGCGAGGCGCAACGGCTGCTGGCCGATTATCACGCCGCCGCGCATCGGGTGGCCGAGGGAGACATGGAGGCGTTCGAAGACCTTGAGCGCTTGTCGCATGAGCTTGAGATTCACGATGCCTGGCGGCTCAACAGCCGGGTGGAGGAAACCCTGCAACGTCTGGGACTGGATGCCGACCGTGCGGTGGAAACCCTGTCGGGTGGACTCAAGAAGCGCGTTGCTCTGGCGCGTGCCCTGGTCACCGACCCCGAGTTACTGTTGCTGGACGAGCCGACCAACCATCTCGATTTTTCTGCCATCGAGTGGCTCGAAAGTCTGCTCATCGACTTCAAGGGTGCCTTGTTGTTCATCACCCATGACAGGCGCTTTCTGGATAACGTCGCCAATCGAATTATCGAGCTTGATCGCGGCCAATTACGCGAATATAACGGCAATTTCACCGCATATCAGGCCAAGAAGGCCGAACAACTGGAAATTGAAGCGGTGCATAACCGCAAGTTTGACAAGTTCTGGAAGCAGGAAGAAATCTGGATACGCAAAGGCGTTCAGGCCAGACGCTGTCGCGACGAGGGTCGTGTGCGGCGACTCGAGGCCCTGCGGCTGACGCGTGAGGCCCGGATGGGCCGCGCCGGTCAGGTCGGGTTTCAAATCGATTCCGGCGACCGCTCGGGCAAGATTGTCGCCGAAATGGAAAACATCAGCTACGGGTACGATAATCGGGTTCTGATCCGCGACTTTTCGGGTACCTTGCTTCGCGGCGACAAGCTGGGCCTGCTCGGCCCCAACGGCGCCGGCAAAACCACGCTGATCCGACTGATTCTGGACGACCTGAAGCCGCAATCCGGCACGATCAAACAGGGCACCAAGCTTGAAGTGGCGTACT
>JBKJIS010000148.1:0-2974 GCA_046598305.1 Thiobacillus sp. | reverse complement strand
GCCCGCCTCGGTGATCTGTGAAATCCTCAAGGACGACGGCAGCATGGCGCGGCTGCCCGACCTGATTCCGTTCGCGCAGGAACACGGGCTGAAAATCGGCGCCATCGCCGACCTGATTCATTATCGCAGCCAGACCGAAAGCCTGGTCGAGCGCGCCGCTGACCGTCTGATCCAGACCGTCTACGGCGCCTTCCGTCTGGTCGCCTACCGCGACAAATGTGCCAATGAAACGCATCTCGCACTGGTCAAGGGCGAGATCCTGGCAGACAGGGAAACGCTGGTTCGGGTGCATGAACCGCTCTCGGTGATGGACTTTCTCGACGTCACCGGCGGCGGTCACTCGTGGCCGATTCTGGGCGCGATGGAACGTATTGCCGAGTCGCAATGCGGTGTGATCGTACTGCTGCATCGTCCGGAAACAGCCGCTGCACTGCTTGAGCGGATCAACCCGGCACCGGCTAGCGACCGAAAATACGATCTGCGCGATTACGGCATCGGCTCGCAAATTCTGCGCGACCTCGGCGTCGGCAAAATGAAGCTGTTGGCCAGCCCGCGCAAAATGCCGGCGATGGATGGCTTCGGTCTGGAAGTTACCGGCTATGCTGAAAAGAGTTAACTCGACCGAACCCTTGTTCCGCCAATATAAACAGACCAATTTCTGAAAGGGCACCCCATGGGCACCAGCAACAATCTATCCGAACTCGACCCCATCTATCAGGGCGCGGGCCTCAAAATCGGCATCGTCATGAGCCGTTTCAACAGAGACATCTGCGAAGGCCTGTTGTCAGCCTGCCAAACGCAGCTGGTTAAACTTGGCGTCGCCATAGATGATGTCCTGCTGGTCGACGTGCCGGGTGCGCTAGAGCATCCGCTCGCGCTGCAAAAAATGGCGCAATCAGGAAAATACGACGCCCTCATCGCACTCGGCGCTGTAGTGCGAGGCGATACGTATCACTTCGAGCTGGTCTCGAACCAGTCTGCGCGCGGCATTCTCGATGTGCAGCTGGAAACCGGCATCCCGATTGCCAACGCAGTCCTCACCGTCGATACCGTCGAGCAAGCCCACATTCGCATGGCCGAAAAAGGGAGTGATGCTGCACGCGTGGCCGTTGAAATGGCCAACCTTTTGAAGCGACTTTGAGATGGCCGGTTCCCGTAAAAATGCCCGTGAATTCACCCTGCAAGGCGTCTACGCCTGGCTGGTGGGTGGCGCCGATATCACGCTGATTGCCGCCAACCTCAAGGAAGACCCGCAGTTCAAACGTGTAGACGAAGACTATTTTCGCACGCTGCTCTACGGGGTAATCAAGGATGAAGACCTGTTGAGCACACGTATTTCGCTTTGTCTCGACCGTCCGATAGCCGAACTCTCGCCGATTGAGCGGGGCATTCTGCTGATCGGCGCGTATGAACTGGTGAGCTGCCCCGACGTACCGTGGCGCGTTGCCATCAACGAAGGCGTTGAACTGGCGAAAAAATTCGGCGGCACCGACGGTCATAAATACATCAATGGCGTGCTCGACAAGTTCGCGCAGGATGTACGTGCTGTCGAAATCGCACACGCCAAACAGGCCAAGGCATAACAAGGTTTGAGTGGCACCGCGCGCCCTCGCCGCTCTAAACCCATGGAATTCGACCTCATCGCCAAATACTTCACCCGCGCCACGCCTGACGCGGTGTTGGGTGTGGGCGATGATTGCGCGTTGTTGGTGCCTACGCCGGGCATGCAACTCGCCGTCTCCAGCGACATGCTGCTCGAAGGCCGACATTTTTCGCCGCAGGACAGCCCCGCTGGCATCGGCCATAAATCGCTGGCAGTGAACCTGTCCGACCTCGCGGCGATGGGGGCCACGCCGCGCTGGGCGACGCTGTCCATCGCACTGCCCGAAGTCAACGATGCCTGGCTCACGGCATTTGCGCGCGGCTTTTTTCGCATGGCCGATCTGCACGGCATCGAACTGGTCGGCGGCGATACGACCTGCGGACCGCTCACTCTCAGTATCACGGTGATGGGTGAAGTGCCCCCCGGGCAGGCGTTGCGCCGCGACGGCGCGCAGGCCGGCGACGATATCTGGGTTTCAGGCGTACTGGGTTCGGCGGCGATGGCGCTGGCCTATCGTCAGGGCCGCTTGTTCATGGAGCAGATTGATGCCGCCAAAGTCCTGCCTGCGCTTTATCTGCCCATGCCACGCGTAGAACTCGGCATTGCGCTACGCGGCATCGCCCATAGCGCGATCGATATTTCGGATGGCCTTTTGGCCGATCTCGGACACATTCTTGAGCGTTCTCAAGTAGGGGCCACGCTTGAGTTTTCCGCGTTACCCACACACCCTGTCGTGCAAGGCTATCTGCATGAAGCCGTCGCACGCGACTGCATTCTGGCGGGTGGAGAGGATTACGAACTGTGTTTTACCGCGCCACAAGCCAAACGAGACCGCGTGCTTGCTGCCGCAAATGATGCAGGCGTATCCGTCTCCCGCATCGGCCATATCAGTGCAGAACCCGGCCTCACAGTCACGGATGCTGATGGTCAACCCCTTATCATCGAACACACCGGCTATGACCACTTTGCGGCCTGATTTCAAATTTCTGCTCGCGCACCCCGCGCACCTGATTGCCTTCGGGTTTGGCAGCGGCCTCGCGCCCAAGGCACCCGGCACGGTCGGCACGCTGTTGGGGCTACCGTTGTTCTGGCTGATTGTCGCCATCGCACCCGACCTGCCGAACCAGATCATACTCATCATCGCCACCTTTTTGCTCGGAGTGTGGGCCTGTGGCCGCACCGGTCGTGCGCTCGGTGTGGCCGATCACGCTGGCATGGTGTGGGACGAGATCGTCGCGTTTGCGCTGGTGTTATTGTTTATACCGGCGGTGTTTACGCCGGCGGGCTGGTTGTGGATTGCCACAGCGTTTGGACTCTTCCGTCTATTCGATATTCTGAAACCCTGGCCGATCCGCCAGGCCGATACCAAAA
>JBKJIS010000034.1:0-3242 GCA_046598305.1 Thiobacillus sp. | reverse complement strand
GCCTACCGGCAAACCCAGCCAGCGAACGGTCTTGCCCAGCGTACGGGCCTGATTGAATGCATCAGCAAACACATTGGCAAGTACCCCATCGCTGCCGATGCGGACGCGATATTCCATCAGCTCATCATAAGGCGCAGATTTCAAGGGTGCCGTTGAAGGTGTCGGGGCTGTCGCCCGGGCTGGAGCCAATGGCGCTGAAAAGGCGGATGCCGTATGCAATACGGCCGGGTTCGGACTGGCCTCATTACCCGAGTAATGCGCAGGAATCTGCTCCACCGAGTCATCTGTCAAATCAACTGGCGTGCTATCAGAGTCGATGTGCAAATGCGGCTCAAGGGGCTCGACACCCTGCGGGCTTGCACCCGCATCAAAAACAGGCTCGCGTAATGCAGGCTCGACCCGATTGGGTCTTTCACCCGGCACTGTACCCGGGTGGATCAGTGCATCCTTCATCGGGGTTTGAAAAGCCGCATCCGTCTGTTTCCGGAATCGGCGTTCCTGGTTCCAGTTGAATAGCAGTACCGCGACAACGACAGCCGCGCCAATGACCAATAGCCAGATTTGCAAATCACTCATTCATTTTTCCCGGCCCAACGGAGTGGGTAGGCACCACCCGGACGAACCATTCGTCCGGTGCGATCATTCCCAACTCATTACGTGCATGTTCTTCAATTGCATCACGCCCCTGCTTGAGGTCATCCACTTCGGCCTGCAACCCCGTATTGCGGGCCAGCAGACGTTTATTCAGTGTTTGTTGTGTGTCGATACCAAGCGCACGCTCTCGCACTTTCAACCAGCCTCCCTCACCCAGCCACAACGGATATTGCAGCAATGCAAGCAAAACGGCCAGCACCCAGGTCAAACCCCGGCTGCGCATGCGAGCGAAAAACTTGCTCGCGTCAAAGTCAGCCGCGCTGGCGGAACGCATCGCGTCCAGGATAGGTCGCCGTGTCACCGAGCTCTTCTTCGATGCGCAGCAGCTGGTTGTATTTCGCCATACGGTCAGAACGCGACAACGAGCCGGTTTTGATCTGACGGGCGTTGGTGGCCACTGCCAGATCAGCGATGGTCGTGTCCTCGGTTTCGCCCGAACGGTGCGATATCACCGAGGTGTAGCCCGCCTGCTTGGCCATCTCGATTGCCAGGAAGGTTTCCGACAAGGTGCCGATCTGGTTGACCTTGATCAGAATCGAGTTGGCGACGCCCTTTTCGATGCCTTCTTTAAGTATCTTGGCGTTGGTGACAAACAGATCGTCGCCCACCAGTTGCACGCGGGTGCCGAGCGTGTCGGTCAGAATCTTCCAGCCCTCCCAGTCGCCTTCGGCCATGCCGTCTTCGATGCTGATGATGGGGTAGTTGTCGCACCAGGCTGCCAGATAGTCGGTGAGTTGAGCAGAGGTCAGTTTCAGACCTTCTGAATCCAGGTTATACAGACCGTCCTTGTAGAACTCGGAAGCCGCACAATCCACCCCAATCGCCACGTCAATACCAGGTTGCAGGCCGGCTTTTTCGATCGCCTGAACAATCAGTTTGAGTGCGGCTTCGTGCGATTCCAGGTTGGGGGCAAAGCCACCTTCGTCGCCGACTGTGGTTGCCATGCCGGCATCATCAAGCAAACTTTTCAGTGCGTGAAACACTTCAGCACCATAGCGCAGTGCTTCGCGGAAAGTGGGTGCGCCGACCGGAATCACCATGAATTCCTGCATGTCGATGTTGTTGTTGGCGTGCGCGCCGCCGTTGATGATGTTCATCATCGGCACCGGCAAGGCCATCGGCGCAGCACCCCCCAGATAGCGGTACAACGGCAAGCCGGCCTGTTCGGCAGCAGCACGTGCGCATGCCATCGACACCGCCAGCAGCGCGTTGGCACCGAGGCGCGATTTGTTCTCGGTGCCGTCAAGTTCAATCATGGTCTTGTCGATGAAGGCCTGGTCTTCGACATCCAGACCAATAATCGCTTCACAGATTTCAGTGTTGATGTGTTCGACGGCATTCAGCACGCCACGGCCGAGATAACGCGATTTGTCGCCGTCGCGCAGCTCGATCGCTTCGCGGCTACCGGTCGATGCGCCAGACGGCACAGAGGCGCGACCCAGCACGCCGGATTCCAGCAGCACGTCGGCTTCAACAGTGGGGTTGCCACGGGAGTCCAGAATTTCCCGTGCGATGACATCAATAATTGCGCTCAATTTATTCTTTCCATATCAGTTCGAATGCCGCAATCGCAGCACTCAGTTTTTAACAAGTTTGTTTTCGATAAAGCCACGCTGTTTGACCAGCGTGTCGATTTCTTTCAGCGTTTCCAGCAATTCTTTCATCATGCCAAGCGGCCATGCGTTGGGGCCATCAGACAGAGCGACTGCCGGATTCGGATGCGTCTCGGCAAACACGCCCGCAACCCCGCAGGCTACCGCCGCGCGTGCCAGCACCGGCACGAATTCGCGCTGACCCCCACTGGTGGTGCCCTGCCCGCCCGGCTGCTGCACCGAGTGGGTGGCGTCGAACACCACCGGGCAACCGGTGTCGCGCATGATGGCCAGCGCACGCATGTCAGACACCAGCGTGTTGTAGCCGAAGCTGACGCCGCGTTCGCACACCATGATCTGATCGTTGCCCACCGCGCGCGCCTTGTCGACCACGTTCTGCATGTCCCACGGCGCAAGAAACTGGCCCTTTTTGATGTTGACCGGGCGGCCAGTGCGCGCAACATTTTGAATGAAGTTGGTCTGACGGCAGAGAAAAGCCGGCGTTTGCAGCACATCGACTACAGCAGCCACTTCGTTCAGCGGCGTATCTTCGTGCACATCGGTCAATATCGGCACGCCGATCTTGGCCTTGACTTCCGACAGAATGCGCAATCCCTCCTCCAACCCCAAGCCCCGGAAGGACTGAGTGGACGAGCGGTTGGCCTTGTCGAACGAGGATTTATAAATAAACGGAATATTCAGCGCCGCGCACATTTCCTTCAGCTGACCGGCGGTGTCCATCGCCAGTTGCTCGGATTCGATCACGCAGGGACCGGCAATCAGGAACAGTGGATGGTCAATACCCGCTTCAAAATGACAGAGTTTCATGCGAGCTCCTGCATTGTCTTGATGAGTTCAGTCTTGATGAGTGCAGCCTTAGCCAGCGCAGCCTTCACGAACGAAATGAAAAGCGGATGGCCGTTGCGCGGATTGCTGGTGAACTCGGGGTGGAATTGACAGCCAATAAACCAGGGATGCACCGAGGTCGGCAACTCC
>JBKJIS010000284.1:0-5697 GCA_046598305.1 Thiobacillus sp. | reverse complement strand
CCGATCACACCCCCGTCGCCGTCTCGCGTCTACCCGAATCCGTACCACCCATAGCCGGCGCATTTGTCGGGCCACCGGGCGCGACCCTCGATGTGGGCGTCTGGGTAACCGAGCTGGTGTAAAGAGATGCCAAGCAGATGGATCAGCCTTTCCTCTTGTATTGAAATGGGGCCCCGCCCCCGGTTATCCCCCAAAACCTTTGTCCTTTGGACGAAGCTGGATTGCTTGCTCCGGAGCCCCCGTGCTGTTGCTTTTTAATTTTTATAGTACGCATTGCCAACCACCTGCCTAGCACCACAAGGAACCCATGATCCGACTCCAGTTTTCCATCCAGCTCAGCTACGAAATTATCGGCCAGCCAGCCGATTTAATCTTCAATATTCACGCCGCGAAAACCGCCCACCAGACGGTCCGCAATGAATCGCTGACGATTACCCCGCCACTGACATCGAGCATTCATGCCGACCCGCTGCTCCGCCACCGCCTGCTTCGACTGCGTGCCAATCCCGGCCCCCTGAAAATCTCGTATCAGGCGGAAGTCGACATCAGCCACCATGTCGAGCAACCGGCAAACATCGGCGAAATGCAGATTGCCGAATTGCCCACGGAATTCCTGCCCTATCTTTACCCCAGCCGCTATTGCGAATCGGACAAGCTGCAACAACTGGCCAATCAAACCTTTGGCCACTTGCCGCCGGGTTACCAGAGGGTCGAAGGCATCCGCAAGTGGGTGCAAGACCGCACCCACTTCGCGTCTGGCAGCAGCGAATTCACCACCTCGGCCATCGACACGTACCAGCAACAGGTCGGGGTTTGCCGTGATTTCGCACATCTGATGATCGCTCTGTGCCGCGCCCTGAACATCCCGGCGCGCTTTTGTTCCGGAATCGATTATGGCGCTGACCCAGTGTACGGACCGACCGATTTTCATGCCTACGTCGAAGTCCTGCTCGACGGGCGCTGGTACATTTTCGATCCCACCGGCATGGCGATACCCATGGGCTTCGTGCGCATTGGCACCGGCCGTGATGCGGCAGATATCTCCTTCGCCACCATCTTCGGCACCATCAAGTCCGAGGCGCCCGTCCTGGCCATTGATGCGTTAAATGACCCAGCCCAGGGGTACGTTCTGCCCTGGCGCTGCCCGGAAGCCTTATCGAGTGACACGCCGAATGATTCTCCTGGTTAGGAGATCAACGAATAGCCCCTCCCGCTTAACCGTGAGTGCATTCATCAATGCGCGAGTGAACCATTCCCCGGGGGGCGTCGGCGCGCGATCGCGATAGTGCATGAGAAACCAGGCATCGCCTTGATGCCCCCCCCTTTTTAATGCAACAGGCAATCCAGCCATCCATGCAAAAAGGCGATTAAATCCAGTTACACCCGGCGATACCATGATTTCTCCCTGGTCTAATACCGGATCAGCGCTGCCAATTTTCTTTCCCCTGGAATTCCGAACGCTTAACTGTGGCCTAATACGCGCATAAAGAGGATTGTTATGCAGGATCACTATGAAAAACTGGGCCTCTCACCCAGTGCAACGGCTGAACTCATCAAGGCCGCTTACCGAAAAAAAGCCGCTCAGTATCACCCCGACAAGAACCAGGCACCGGATGCAGCCCTGCGCTTCCGGGAAGTTAAAGAAGCTTATGAAGTGCTATCCGATGCCGAGCGCCGCAAGGTTTTCGATGACTATCGGCAACGCAGTCTGATTGAAGACCCATTGGCAGTTGCACGGGAAATTTCGAGCAAATATATCCAGGATGTACTTAAGTGAAAAAATCGCGCTATTTTTCTGACCTGATCAAAAGCTACCTTGCTGAGATTGATGACCTGGTAACGGATTCCGAGGGAAAGTCGGTGCTGCAAAAGCGCTTGAATGAGAAGCGGCGTGAGATTGACGCCATTCTTCCGATGATTGAATTCAGCCCGGAAATGGTAGCGGTTATGTTTTACGGTGCCTTTGGCTTCAGGTCGCCGGAAATCATGCAGCGAATCGTGCTGAGCGATCCGGACCAGCCCGACTTTCTGTCATGGACATATCTGGAATCTGAGCTGACCGTGTCTGACTGGGCCAAGCCGCTGATTAATGCTTCGTTGAAGGTCCAGGGCGGGGATGCCTTCCTCGTCTCCACGGCCGCGCTTGAATTCCTGCGCAACAAGGAACCGTTTTCAGCTCCCCCGCCTGAACCCGAGACCGATGAAGAAAATGATGACGAGGGAATGGATGACTTGAATGAGGCGGGGGCCGACTGGCTCACCGAGCAGGGATTTGATCCGCTGGACCGTTAAGTAAAACTATTCATAAAGCTATTCATATAGAAGGACATGGTATGCACCCGGTTATTTTGAAATCGTCCCAGTTGATTCTTGCCGGCGATATTGTCGGTGCCGAGAATGCGCTCGTAGCCATTGCCGACCAGCACGGCGATCAGGCATTGGTGAGCATTCTGGATGAATTGCAGCCCAAGGACCTGCTGGCCATCATGCGCGAATATGATTCGTCCAAGGAATCCGTGGTCAACATGCTGGTAACCCCCGAGCAGTTTGCGCGCTCGATCGTGCTGGAAAAAAAATATGGCGAGCGAACAAGTGAACGACTTCGTGCCATGATGAATGCGGTCATGCACCGCGATGGCGATACGGTATATGAGTATCTCGAAGCCATCGGCAATATTGAAGGTGGAAGTGAAACGCTGGCGGACTATTTTGCTGATCATTACGACGAGGTTTTCAGCTTTTCTTCCACCGGAAGTTTTGTTCCACAGATCGATCCCGAATCCGACGCCAAAACACACAACACCTGGCTGATGGAAAAAATCGAGGAAATCGATCATGGCCTGGCATTTGGCAACTCCATCGAAAATTCCCGGCCTTTGTTGACGCGTTCAGAAGTTGCCGACGGTGACTGGATGGAAACGGCTTGGATCCTCCGCTACGAACTGCCCGATGCGTTTGGCGACATGATGATCACACTCCGCGACCGCGCTCAATCCATGCTGGAGATGGCAGATAGGGATTCAATACCTGATGCCATGAGTCCTGTGGATACGACAGGCGACGAAGAAGAGTCCGCCATTTAAACACTAGAGCATGAGTGCCGCTTTGACATCACTTGCCACTGTAGACAATCGGCCATTTTTCGATAAAGCCCTGCATTACGGCGTCATACAGAAAATAATTGCCCTCGATCGGGTGCACAGTGTTCAGGATGACTTGTCGAAAGGCATCGTCCAGATCGCAAATTATTTTGGTACGGCGTACTTGCGGCCGGAGCTCGAACTCGCACTTCACCGCATGGTGAGCCTGATCAGCCTCTATCTGGAGGACATGTCGGGAGGAGACCTGAACGTCGCCGCAGTTTCCTTGCGGGACAAGACGCTGCTGGCGCATTCCAAAGCCGGCTCAGACATGATCAAACGGCTTCATGCGATGCCGGACAGCACGTTGATCATGGGTGGAACGGTTTCAGCTGAAAGCCAGCGCGCCTTTCTCAACGAAAAAACCGCTACAGGTTCAAGCCTGCTTGCCCAATACCGCGCTGAGCTGGCACTGCGACTGGAGAATCAGAACACGATCGAGTTTGCATTCTGGCTGGCGAAAAAAATGGGGGCGTCACGCGATGAAATCGATGATGCGGACGCGTTAATCCGAAGCGCCATGCTGGTTATTTATGTTGATCAGGCCGAGTTAAAGATCCCGACCCGAACTGCATTTGTTCGCCTCGTCAAGGCGGCCAGACAAGCAAAAAATGGGTTTAACGAAGCCCGCCTGAAAGGTTTGCTCAAAGAAGCGCCAACAGAATTCCAGCGGCTGGCGCGCCGCGCGATGGATCAATTCATCGAAAAGAACTTGCCACAGATCCGTGCGCCCTCCAGCACGGCCGACAAGTTGTTGTATGGCGAGACAGGCGAAGTGTATTTCGTCAGCGAAAGTCTGAACGAAGACGTCAGGGAATATGACCGACTGGTGGCCCAGGAGTGGGATCGCGTCACGCGCGGCGAAGCTGACGATCCCGCCGTGGTGGCCACCGTATTATTGTTGGTGGCGACAGGGCTGCCACCCAAAGCCTCCCTGCTTCTGCGGGAGGGCAAAGTAGTAATCCAGAATTTTCGGGCGCATGGATTCGATTCTCAGGCTGTCATCACATTTATTGACGCGCATGCACCGGAATCGATCCGCGAGGATTTGCAGCATGTCTGGACGGGCGATCTGAAACCCGATGCAGAAGAACAACTGAACGACAACGACCCCAATTGGCCAGACAGCCACATGGAGCGTGCCCTTGAATACCTGAGGAAAACCTGTTCGGTTAGCTGGAAAGCGCGTAGGCGCTAAGCTCGCTGCACAGACCCCTCCAACACTATGATCGAGAGCCTTCTTGTAGTGCCCTCAAGTTTTCTTCCAACCCGGCTGCATGCGTCAGTTCGGCGACGTTGTCCTTGGTGAAGAATCCCTGGAACCCGCCGAAGCGCTGGACGTATTCGATGATGAGCGAGGAATACTCGGATGCGCTGGAGAAGATTTGCTTAAGCCCCTCCTCCTTCGATCCAATGACGTCGAGCAGAAATTTCTGGCCGCAGTCGCGCAGGCGCTGCACGACGACGTCGATATGCGGCACGCCATCGATCTCGCCGTCTTTCACCGCCACCGCGATGTGATGCAAGCGCGGGCCGAAGTTGCGCACAAATGCCTCGGTCGGCGATTCGGTCAGCAGGTGGTTCATGAAATACGGGTGGTTGGCGGCGGTGAACACCTTGGCCGGGCTTTCGAGTTCGTTGTCGTAATGCACGCTCTTGGTGACGTTGGTCGAGGAATTCTGATCGGTGATGTCATAAGCGCCCCAAAAATAATAGCTGGATAGTGATAGGTATTCAAGGATCGCGGCTTCGCGGTTCTGGCTGTAAATGCGGGTGGCGAGGTGGTCGATCGGCAACAACAGTTCATCGATACCGAGATTTTTTTGCGTGGATTTGGCGCCCTCGTAAGCGGCCTGTATGTCGTCTCGGACGCTGCTCCAGCCTAACGCGTAGACACGAATGTCGGACTCTGGGCGCTCACAGTAGGCGACGATGTTGTGGGTGTAAGGGCTGGGTTTGACCACGGCCATGTTGCCTGGCAGCTCCAGCTTGCGAATCTGGTCCTGATTGAAAAAGCGGATGTCTCGCGCCTTCTGCATGTCGACCACCGCATGCGCGTCGGTGACGCGCAGCACCTCGCCCATGTAGCGCGAGTTAGGCTTGACAGCGCCGATGGGATAGACCTCGTTCAGGCTGCGGAAAATTCCGCGCACGTTGGGGTCCTTCACCTCGCGCACCAGGAGGTCCGGCGCGCTCATGTCGATGCGCAAGATATGGGTAAAGTGCGATTCGGTTTCCAGCGTAACAAGGTAGTGATAGGGCGTCATCACGCACAACTCGGCAACGTAGGCAACCGAATGGCTGGGCTCGACGGTGATCATCAACGCATCGATCTGACGAATGCAGTCGGTGAGGCCAATTCGGTCGCGCTCTTCGAGCAAATGACCCAGATAATCTTCGAATAACGAAGTGTTCTGCTTGTCTCCTACGCGGGTGAAACTGAGCGATGGCGTCATGTTTAGGTCAGGATAAACTGGGATTGAGTTAGTTTTTGTGAATTGCTTGCACGAAAGAAGGTCTGACCAATCACCACGTTCAAATCAGCCAGCCCGGCCTC
>JBKJIS010000222.1:0-3267 GCA_046598305.1 Thiobacillus sp. | reverse complement strand
CGGGCTGCCAGAACGCAAACGCCCACATACCGTTCAGGCGCGGCAGTGCCCGTTCGTCCCATTCGATCAGCGCGTGCAGCAGCACCTCGGTGTCGGAATGGCCTGCAAACCGGTGACCCAGATTCTCGAGTTCCGCCCGCAATTCGACGTGGTTATAGATTTCGCCGTTGAAGACAATGACTGCGCCGCTGGCTGGATCGATCATCGGCTGGTGGCCTGCGGAGGAAAGATCGAGAATGGACAAACGCCGGTGACCAAGCAGCACACCCGGCGCAGCCCATACCCCACGATCATCCGGCCCGCGATGGGCAAGCAGATCCAGAGCGGCGCCGAAACGCCCGGCATCCTCCGGCCCGTGCCGACCAAACCATCCGAGTATGCCGCACATCAGTACATCTCCCCGCCACGCCCGCGCGCATGACGCAGCAAGCCCCTGAGCACATAAGCAAGCTGCCCCCGACCGAGCATCAAACCAAGGCGACGCAATTTATAGAGCTTCTTTTGCCATGCGGGAATTTCGCGCCCAGACAGGATTCGCTGGTTCTCTTCCCCGAAGCGTTGTGCCTGAAGGCTACTCTTGGTCTCGCCGTGCAGCCGGAGGGCTCCCCACACGCGATCAACATGTATCCCTTCGGCATGCTGGGCAAGACGGAGAAACCATTCATAGTCGAATGAACAATGAAACCCCTCGTCCAGTAAACCAATCTGTTCCTGAACATTACTCCGCCAAAAAGTTGCCTGATTGGCGAGCAACATCCCCTCCGCCAAGAGTGCCTTGTAACTTGGCCTCACATAGCAAATGTCGCGAAGCGGATGGTCGTGTTCGTCAATCAGCATCATGTCGCCGATGATCAGCCCCGCCTGTGGGTGTTTTGCCGCAGCAGCAGCGAGATCATGAAAAACGCCCGGGTAGTAAATATCGTCCGAATTCTGCCAGGCCACCCATTCACCGCTGGCGCGCCGCAGCCCCTTGTTGATGGCGTCGGTCTGTCCCCGGTCGGGTTCGCTGACCCAGAAGGCCAAGCGGTCTGCGTAGCGGCGGATGATTTCCACGCTGCCGTCCGTGGACCCACCATCGATCACAATGTATTCGAGATTCGGGTAACCCTGATCCAACACAGAGCGGAGTGTGCGCTCTAAGTACTCTGCTTGGTTAAAGCTAGGTGTCACCACCGAAATTTTCGGCAGCACGCTAGCCATCCCTACCATCCGGCGAATCGCCCCATGCGGGATTGGAACGCATGCTCGCGGCCACGCCGATCATGAAATACGAGCCGGCAGCCATAAAATAATTTCCGTAGAGTTGATCTGTTAATAAATACATCACATACAACGACAGGCTTAACTGTGCTACCGCGCTTGTCTTTTTTACGGTACCGTTAAACGCCCGTCTGAAAAAACCAAAAAGCGCAATTACTAAAAGTCCACAGTACAGTAGCCCCCCGACTATTCCAAGTTCAGCAAAGGACTGCAAGACTGTATTGTGTGGATATCCCGTCTCTCCGGCACAGGAGTATCGTCCAAAGGACGCTGCCCCGACACCCCATAATGGACTATTGATGAAAACCGCCTTGGCTTCATGGTACAAAAGATATCTTATGGCGACAGAATCGATCCCTTTCTCGATCGGGAGACAACTGGCAGGACCGAAGATCGGAACCGATTTCCGACTGGCTTGCTCCCCCGCAAGGGTAGCGCGATGCCAAGCCCATTTGACATTTTCCCATGCCCAGGTAAGTGCCCAAGTGAGGTTATCCCATGCCCAAGTGAATGCCCAAGTGACGTTATCCCATGCCCAGGTGACCTGACCCCACGCCCGCGCAATGAGATCCCCTTCCCCACCTTCGGGCGTCCCCGGGGCCTCCAAGATCTTTGGTCGGGTGACCGAGCGCCATTCCCGCGTGAATTGATAAGTATCGGCAGAAACTAAAACCATATCCGGTATAGCCACGGATTTTGCGTAAATCTGAGCTTGCGGCTTAGGAAGCACCAAATAGGCTGAACTCATTATCACTGCGAGATAAAGCAGAAACTGGAACTTCTTCGAGAATGACCAATGCTTAACAATCAATACCGCCCAGAGTGTCCCAGACACCCCTACCAGCAATGCTCCGCGCGACGCGACAGCAACCATAGCAGCCGCAATCAGGCCCAAGATACCAAGCTGCAACAGCTGACGAGACGACAATTGGCGGTAGCTTTTACCTGGACCCGTGAAAAAGAAAAAAGATAATATAACTAACGACGCAGCCAGCAACATTGCCACAAGCAGCAACGCATAATCATGGCCAAAAAATGGCCACCTGCTATAAATCACCAGTTTTGAAAGGTATTGCCAATAGTCGATCACTAGCAACATCAACAAAACGATACTAGCCCACGCTATAATTTTGTAGAAAAGGCTTAAATCAATCACACGCATCAAACGCCCACACACGTAAGGCAGAATTACCAGAAATGGCAGATAACGTCCATATTTAAAAGCTACATACCCAGGGTCTCCCTGTATCAACAAGGACGTCAATACCCATAAGATAAACACACAGAATAAAGCGTCAATTACTCCAAAGGTGGCCCATAACGCGCGTTGGCGCCAAGCCAATAGCACTACCCATGCAAATAATCCGCTATAGAAAGCGAGCGTTATAGACAGATGCCATCGCAATCCCGCAAAATGCGTAAACGCGAATATAAATACCAGGCCGTATAAAATCGCCACGGCGGGCAGTGCGGGGCTGAAAAGATAAGGTTTCATTTTATTAGCCTCAAGCGAGCGACCGACTCTTTCCCGCTGATACTGGGAATATGAATAGATGATTCATCGGTGCAAAGCCTTCCGGCCGCACATGTCGATAGCCGAGACCACACAGTTGCTCGCACAATGAATTCAGATCTTTCACAGAGTTCGCTTCCACAAGCAAAGTTGGGCAGCAGGTCGTTAAAAAACGCGATGCACCGCGCAGCACGTCTGCCTCTGATCCTTCTACATCAATTTTCACCATTGAAATATCAGGACAACCGAGCTCTTCCCATATGCCATCCAAACTGCGAACTTGAACCAGCACTTCAGCCCCGCTGCCAAAACCACCCTGCACCTCTTGCAATGATGGATATGCCGGGTCTGTGGCCATATAAAGCCGCATTTGGCCATTCGCTGCGCCTAAAGCCACGGGGAATACGCTGACGTTCCCAAGCCCGTTCTTGCGAAGATTTTTTTCGAGGCGCAAGACATTGGAAGCTACTGGTTCAAATGCAAAAACAGCACCG
>JBKJIS010000201.1:0-23424 GCA_046598305.1 Thiobacillus sp. | reverse complement strand
CCAAGCGCCTGCCTGAGCGGGCGCCTGAGTGCGTTTAGTTACTTATGGATTAACAACGTTAACACCATTAACGGTGGTAACGCCACGAACGCGCATGGCGTGCTCGATGTTGGAACCGTAGTTCACTGCGGCGCCGCCTGCATCGCGAACAACAGCAGCGAAGCCGATAACCGGCAAGCCACCAAAAGTTGTCGCAGGCGCTTCGCTAAACTTCAACTCCGCCCAGCCAGCGGTGCCTACTCCGCTGGTATTCACGGTCAGACGGTTGGTGGGGTTAACGCCGTTGGGGATGCCAGCACCGAACACGTTGCTGGCGTTGAAGTTCAGCACGTTTACTTCGTGACACAGCGCCGCGTTCGCGCCGGGTGCGGAAATTGGCGAGAACTGGGTTTGGCCAACTTCTACAATGGTGGCTTCTTCGCGGTTATACAAGGTCATGCTGATGTCGTCGCAGGACCGGCCAAGACCAACAGTAGCGCTAGGAGCCAAGAAAGTACCACCCTGGAACATCTCGCTGAACGGAGCAACAGGACCGGTATTATCCGTGTAATGGTGCTTGGTCGGGAAGGTCAGCACCCAGCTGGTCGCAGCACCGGCACCGGTCGCGAATTCGTTAATCACCGAAGAGGCGGTCAACAGGCGGCTTACTGCATTAAACGAAGAACCAGCAACAACCGGAAAGTAAGGCACGCCATCGCTGAGGAATAACGCGGTTTGGCCGGAATCACCAGTACTCAGATCCGGCAAGGCGTTACCCGGATCAAAAACGATGTTGGTGCTGACAAAGTTCTCGATCGCGGTAGGCTCAGCATCAACTGCCGTGCCGTTGGCCACGTTGATGTAGGTGACATGGCCTTTCAGGATGTTTACAGGCGCAGCCATGTAGCCGAGGTTTGCGGTAGAGTTCAGGAAGAGGTTATCCACCAGGGTGCAATCACGCGGCACGTTGTTCACATGCTTGGCGTTGAATTCGAGGGTGTTAGCTGAGTTGGTGGTGGAGCGATCGCTCACACCCATCAGGATGACTTCGAAGTAGCCTTCCTGAACGCGTGTTATAAACTCGCTACCCGTGTCAGCTAAAGAACCGGTGAACAGGGTATTGGTGAAGGCAATCTCACCCTTGGAGCCTGCTGCCGCACGGAGCGCAGTCGTTTCCATGCCCGGCAGACGCGGTGCGGTACAGGTCTTGTCGAAGGTGCGGAACAGGGCGCCGCCGCTGGCAGCGTCGATGGTCACCGCACCCGACCAATGGTCGAACGGGGAGAGGACGACGTTAAAGTCGCGAACTTCGCGGCTGTTCAGCGCTTCGCGCCAACGAATCTTGAAGACTGCGGTTTTGTCGGAAGTGTTCGTCACCGTAAAGACGGTGTCATAACCATTCTTGACCGTGTAGTAAGGGAACAGAAGAACTTCGCCCATGTTGTTCTGGGAAACGTTCATGGCGTGAACCGGAGCCGTCATCGCCATCATGGCGCCACCGCTGACTGCGGAAGCGACAGCCAGGGTCACGAGTTTTTTGCGGATATTTAACGATTTCATTACTTATTACTCCTTGCAAGGAAAAAAAAACAAACCAAAGTTAAGCCAAGCGCTTGGCTCCAGCTACTTACAACACTTGTTACCAACATCCCGGGCGTGGAAATTATAACTGCCCACTTGTTAGTTGGAGGTGTACCACCACTCCCGATCTTTGTAAATCCATTTCTCGGAGATGGCTTTTTGCGTTTCGATCAACTCCCCACTTTTACCCGGGAGATCGATCCGGTAAGTCACTTCCACCGAAACAGTAGCAACGGTAGGTGCATCATAGCTGATGTCGACAACACGTGCCCCGAGCCAGTTCAGAACGCGCCCATACTTACCCTTGTATTGTTGCGGATTTACAACAGCCCGATATTCAGGAGTCGTGTAAATATAGGCTTTTTCAATATCGCCCTTGATCAGGGCATCCCATCGCGCCTCGGCACGTGCTTTTAATACCGGGCGTTGTGACTCCCGCCATTGTCCGCTGTCTTCCGGCTGCAGGGTGGCGCAACCGGGCAAGGAGGACAGGACTGCAAACGCCAAACCGGCCATCACAATAGATCTGCGGCTACTTACACTCAACACCTGACTCACCTCCATTTTTGAAAAAAATCTCATGGGCACCTCATCTTTAGTTCTACTCCATGTTTCGACACATCAGGACAGCCGTTCACGCGACCCGCATACTTGGCCTGAGCGTTAACGCAGGTTCGCAAGCAAACTTGAGTCATAACAGGTTCAGAACAGTTCCGTTCAGAGCAGTGCGCTGTATTTGCTGTAAAGACGCATGACCTTTGGCACATAAGCCTGCGTTTCACGATAGGGCGGAATTTTTCTGCCATGCCGGATCACGGCATTTTCACCGGCATTGTAGGCCGCCAGCGCAAGTTCGGTGTTGTTGTCGAACAGCTTCAGCAGGTCACGCAGGTAGCGGGTGCCGCCGCGAATATTCTGTTTGGGGTCGAAGGCATCCTTGACCGCATAGCGTTTGGCTGTTCCGGGCATGAGCTGCATCAGACCCTGGGCGCCGGTTCGCGATACGGCTGCAGGGTTGTAGCCCGATTCAGCGTTGATGACGGCATGAACCAGGGCGGCATCGATGCCGGATTCGCCGGCGGACTGCTCGATGTGCAGGGCGAAGGCTGCGACGTTGCCCCTGACTGCCGGCGCGCGTGCGCGATTGTTTTTCGCGGTTTCGTCCAGCAGGCTGGAGATGCGCTGGTAAGGGCCGTTTTCCGGGGCGTTGGTGTAATGCTCCACGCCATTGGCGTCGGCATAGGTATACACGTCGGCCTGCACCGGGGCAGTCAGGGCGAGCAGGATGATGATGAAAATTCGCTGCACGGTTTGACCAGACAAGGGGGGAAGGTGTGCAGTATAACCGACTGCCGGGGAGATGTCGGGCTTCAGCCCGACATCACGCTGCCATGTCGGGCTGTAGACCGACCTGCGAATATCGATTATGGGGTGCTCCCGGCAGGGGGTTTGGGTGGCAGTCCTACCGATTTGAGCATGCGCTCGAGGCCTTTGATGCGGCTGCGGTATTCCTGGGTGATGGCGGCCGCGTCTTGCGAGTCGGTGAGTACGCGCGGGGTGATGAGAATAATCAGCTCGGTGCGGTTGTCGCCCCAGGTCTGGGTGCCGAACAGGCCGCCGATGAGAGGTAGCTGTGCGAGCAGGGGCAAGCCTTCGGTAGACTTGGTTTTTTCTTCCTTGATCAGTCCGGCGAGGATGATGGTTTCGCCGGATTTGACGGTAACGGTACTTTCAGCCGTGCGTTTCTGGATGGTTGGTGAGTCGATACCCGAAGTGGTGGTGGGGGTGGCGTTGCTGACCTCCTGATTGATCTCCATGGTGACCTGCCCGCCGGCATTGACGCGCGGGGTCACTGAAAGCATGACACCGGTTTCGGTATATTGGATGCTGCTGATGATGCCGGTGGCCGAGGTGCTGCTGGGCAGGGACTGCGTCTGGCTGATGGTGGGTACACGGTCGCCCACCTGAATCTTGGCTTTCTGGTTGTCTCCCACGGTGATATGCGGCGAGGAAACGATCTTGAGCCGCGAATCGGTGGCGAGGGCATTGAGGATAGCTCCGATGTCGGCAGCCTTGCTCACCCAGGAGTAGGAAAAACCGGGTACGAGCGCGGCAATCCCCCCCAGGCCGGTGTCGAGCTTGCCGTTGATGCGCGGACCATTTTTGAAATACCACTCCAGTCCGTATTTGAGCTCGTCCTTGAGGGTGATTTCGGCGATGGTGACTTCGATCAGTACCTGGCGCACCGCCACGTCGAGCTTGCGAATGGCGGCTTCGATGCTCTCGTAGTCGGCGGGGCTGGCCAGTATCAACAGGGCGTTGTTGTCCTTGTCGGCGATGACGCGCACGTCTTGGGGCAGGCCTACACTGTCGGCAGGTCCGGATTCGATCTTGCTGACTGCGGGGGTCGGCTCGGCCGATTTGATTTCGGCGGGCTTGGCACCCGGTGCAAGCGAGGCGGAGGGGGTTATTCTGACCTGCGTGCCTTTTTTGGAAAAGGCGTCGTTGAGCAGGGTGGCCAGATTTTCGGCCTTGCCGTTTTGGACCGGGTAGACGTAAAGCCGCTGTCCACCACTTCCACCCTTGCCCGGGCGATCAAGGCGCTCGACCCAGATGCGGGCCTGTTCCAGATATTTCGCCTGCGGGCTGACCACCAGCATGGCGTTGAGCCGCTCGATGGGGACGACCCGGACGGCGCCGGCGAGCGGGCCGAGATTCTTGTCGCCAAACAGTTTTTCCAGCTCGCCGTAGACGGTTTTCACGTCCGCGCTTTGCAGGGTGAACAGGCCCACCGACATGCCGGAAATCCAGTCCACGTCGAACATCTCGACGGTTTCGAGCATGTGCTTTAGTTGCAACTGGGTGCCGGACAGGATGAGCAGGTTGCGCAGCGGGTCGATGCGCACGCTGGAGGCTTCGCCGGCGAGGGGCTCAAGGATTTTGGCCATGTCGGCCACACCAATGTATTTGAGCGGGACAATCTGGATGCTGAAGCCGCCAGGTAGCGGTTTGCTGATGTCGGCCAGTTGCGGGGTGGCATTGCCCTTGCCCCCTACAGCCGAGGGCACAATGCGGAATACGCCGTCGGCCTCGCGGATCATGACGGCTCCGTTCATACGCAGCACTTCTTCGAGCGTGTGCATGGCCGCACTTCTCGGTATGGGATTGGCGGTGCGCAAGGTGATTGTTCCACCGACGCGCGGATCGACGATGTAATTTTCCTTGAGAATGTCTCCAAGGATGGTGCGCACCACCTCGCGCAAATCAGCACCTTCAAAATTCAGGGTCAGATTACCGCTGGCGTCCGTGATTAAGGGCTTCGCTTCGTATGGCTTGACCACCACGCCGGTCCCATAAAAAAGCTTGTAACGTTCTTCGACACCGGCTTTCGGCTTGATATCGCCGACCGCAGCGGTCTCGGGTGACGGCATGGCGAGATTGCTTGCAGTTTCAGGCGGAGCAACCCGGGGCGTGGTTGCACACCCCCCGATCAGGGCGGCCAGCATGACGGGGATGGCAACTCGATTTGCTCGGCTTGTCTTCGGGTTATTGATTTCCATGCTTGATAATCCCAGGGTTGATTGCTGTAGCTGTGGCGTCCAGGGCTTCGGTTTCACTCGACAGACTGACGTTTCATTACTTGCTTAATCATTTCTTGTAAAAATCTTTCAGCATCAGGTCACGCTTACGCTCTTCCATCGTCTGCGGCGGGGGAGCAATGGGTGCGGGTCTCTCGACCTGTCCGGCTGGGACACCTGTGCCTTGCCCCCATCCGCCCGTCTGCTGCGAAGTAGCCGGGGCGGCCTGCTGGTTGGCGGGTTGTCGCCCTTGGGGTGCTACGGCAGGTCTGGAACTCCGCTGAATCTTGAGCTGTATTTCTTCACTGTCTTCGTATTGGGTGAAGACGATGCGACCGGCCTCGACCAGTTGAAGTTGCAGGCCGTTGATGGTATATCCCTGAACGATCTGGCGTTCCTTGCCGCTGGAGACCTCTTTGACGACAGCGACCCGCATCTCGCCCGTGATGATGGTTCCCATCAATTGAAACTGGCCCTTTTGCATGGTTGGCGGGGGCGGCGGCGGGGGTGGGGACGGTGGAAGTACTGGCGGAACGGGGGGTGCCTTGCGGCGACTGGGCACGAAGAGTGGGCGCTCCAGCGACTGGGCATAGGCCCTTTCCCGCACTGGCAGGCGAAAATCCAGAGGAAGTACGATTTCGATCGGCACAGGCTGTAGCACCACTGGCACGGGTATCGATTGTTTAAAGGTATCGCCCCAGCCCAATTCCCCACCAATAGACAATAGCAGCGAACCATTGACGAGCGCCCAAGCCAATAGAGCCAGACTCTTTACGTTGACAAGGGCCATCATGGTTTCTTCGGCGCCGGTTTGGCGACCCGTGTAAAGGCGTACAGGTCGAACTGCACCAGGGTTTCTGGCTCGATGCCGGGGACGGACCTATACTCCCTCGCTACGCTTGAGCGGATAACCAGATTATCTACAAAAAGATAAGGCATGGCTGTTTCCATCTCATACAAGGCTTTTTGCACTGATGGCAATGGCCCGCTCAGCCGCAAATTGACTGCTATCTTGCGGCGCGGGCCGTCATCCTTGTGCGCAGCGATCTGGGTGCTTTCCACCTTGAGTTCATGGGCTTGGATAATGGTCTGCGCCATTTGCTGCACCTCGGCTGCCGCCAACGCCGGGGCGCTGGCCTTGAGGTAATAGCGGCTGGCATCCTGATTTTTAATGAGCGCGATATTCGCTTCAATGTTTTTCCGCTGGGCTGCGATGTTCAGATAGCGTACCGTTCGATCAAACTTATCCTCGATTATCGTGTCGTAATGGAGATGAGCGCGCTGCCAAGGCACGTAGATCAGCGCGGCAAGGAGCGCGAACACGGCGAGCAGCAGCGTGATGGCAAGCCCACGGCTTTGTATGGGGGTAAGCGTCAACTTCATGGCTGCCTACCAATCTGCTTGCCATGCGGGATTTCATTTTCGTGCAAATCCCGCTGCATAACGAGCATCTTGGTCGGATTGAAGGCTTTTACTTCGGCCTCGAGCTGGAAGCGTTCCTCGCTACCTTGCACCTTGGCCAACGGCGACTTGAAATTGGCGTTTTCCAGCAAGGCGGATTGTTCGAACAGGCCAATCAGCTTGGTCGAGGAATTGGTATTGCCCTGCATGGAGACTTTCATGCCGTGAAAATCCAGTTGCTGCAGCCAGGTATTGTCGGGAAGGATGCGCGTCACCTCGTCCAGCAGCGTGACTTTGGCCGGTGTGGTCAGCTTGTGTTCGATGGGGAAGCTGTATTCGGCCAGCAGTCGTTTCTGCTCCTGCTTGAGTGCATCCACCGCATCGGCTTGTTGCTGGGACTGGGCCAGCACCGGTTGCAGTGCGATTGCGACTTCGCGCTTTTTCCAGATCGGAATCGCCAGCAGTATCACAAACAAGGCCAGCGTCACCCCCGCCATGGCGGCATAGAGCCAATATCCTGCACGGCTCGGCTTGAGTCGCAGCCCGGGCGGGATCAGGTTCAGGCAATCACCGGTACTTTCGAGCTCGTCGCTCACCACCACAACATGGGGCGTTACGCCCCATTCTATGAGGAGTGACAGAATTTCGTCGACAGCCGTTCTGGGTGCAACACCTAACAGGACATGCAAACGGTTGGCGCTACGATCCTCGCGCAATAATCTCTGGTCATAATAGGCTTGATCGGCGGTATAAGGCGTTTGCCGCCCCAGTTCAAAACCCAGCACCTGATTAAGGTTCTCGACTGTAGCAAGAGGCAGTATGAGTTCTTTGCGCAACACGTGCGCAGGGGGCAGGCAAATACCGATGGGGCCGGCGCCAGCCTTGTCGTGAAGAGCGTTAAAAGTGATTTTATGATCGGCGGCATCGCCTGCGGTAAGGTCGATTCGCCCGATTTCGCTGCGCTTTTGACCGGTCAGGCGCCAGAAGACGAACGCGCCCTGTTCAACCCCTACCCAAAGCGTACGTGGGGCGGGGCGGTTTTTGGGCCGCAAACCGGATGGCACCAGCGCTGCGAGCTCACGCCCCCACCAGCGAAAAAATTGCCCTATAACTGCATTGTGGTTCTTTCGCTGCCTGCGTCGGGAGCTTGCTATATAAGCCATTAATCCAAATATCTGAGCGGATTAAATCCGCCCCTCCTGCCAGAGTAGTACGTTGAACGGCCGTTTCGGGTCTTGCGCCACCTTAACTACCGCCTCCCGTATAAACTGTGTGCCATCTGATGCTTTCGCAATGGAGCGCAGATTATACACTTGGGTGGTGGCGCCAGTTTCGAAACCGGCGGCCAGCGGAAAAGGCAACGGCACCTGCCCTGCGGCCAGCATCTCCTGACGCTGGGCCAGATAGGCATCCACGTCGCCTTCGGTCACATTAGGCAGCGCCAACAGAACCTGGCGCGGCGCAGTCGTGCTGTTGATGCCGACCTGCCTGGAAAACACTGTCAGCGCACCCGCCAGTTTGCGATACACACCGGGTGTGATGCCAATGACACGCTGAAGTTCATCGACAGTCCGAAATGGGGCGTTGGCCGGGATGTAAGGCAAGCCCATGGCCTCGTAGCGGTCCCGCTCCGCCCCTTGGGGGCGGGTGAGTTCGTCGGCGTCCCGCCAGTCCAGAATGGCATCCAGTATCTGGTTGGCCTGTTCTTCACCCAGGCCTGAAGACAGCAGCAGCCCTTTGAACAAGGCATCGTTCGTGGTGTTGATGTCGATCTTGGCGGATTCATCGCGCATGACGAGACGAATCTCGGCGTCTTGCAGGCTGAATACGTGTGCCCTGCCGTCGCCCTTCCAGCGCTCGGCATCGTTCGCCGGCTTAGCAAGTTCGTATAGTCCACGGTGGACACCGGCATCAGCCAGGGCACGCGACTTGGCAATGGAAACCATATTCCCTGCAATCAGGGCAGTGTTGCGCGCTCCATAGACAAAGCTGCCCGCGATGACTGCGAGCAAGGCGATAACCCAGAGCACAAGGATTAGCGCGATGCCGCGCTCAAATTGGCCCGAATTACCTGATAAAAATGGGGTTCCCGCTCGCATCTTCATTCTGTCCTGACTTGAGGAGCGGCGACGATATACGGCCAGGTTTCGCCATTTTCCATAACCAAATGTACGCGGATCAGTTGGGGTGGAGCTTTTTGATACAGCCATTGATCGTGCCAGGCAGGTTCTTCCGCATCGGACTCAGCCCCGAAGTAGGCAAATGTCATCCCCCGGACAGCTTTTGCGAGAACCTTGGGCTTGGCCTCTTCCAAAGGCCCAAAACCCGGCGCTCGGGAATCGGGGAATTGCCAGCGCATCACCAAATCGCGCCCGGTCTCGCCGTCGACCAGCTCGAGGGCGATCAGAAAATTGCCGGATGCCCCATCGTGCCTCGCCACCGAACCCACGAAGCGCAGAGACTCCGTTTCTCCAGCGAAAGCAAGCTGTTCCTCGTCGTCCACCCGCCAGCGCAGAGGATAGGCCTGCTCCAGGGTGTGCCGAATGAAATCAACGACGACTGCCTGCCGCGAGGAGGAGACCGTGTGCCGTTCGCCCGCCTCCCAGCTGCGCATACCCAAGCTCAGACCGGCGAACAGCAGGGTAAGAATGAAGCCCACCAAAGTCATGCCAATGAGCAATTCCAGGAGGGTGAAGCCTTGTGCACGGCGTATTGAATTCATGTTCCGGGCGCCGCACGCAGGGTAACCAAACGCAGGGAACGCGGCTTTGAGCCGGAATCGCCCCAGTTCACGGTGACCTCAACCTCATACAGGTCGACCCGCTGTGCCGCTGACTCCACAGCTTGGGTACCTGCCTCATATCGGCGCACCGAGGTTCGCCATGCATACCCCTGTTCCGCCTCGCCGGTATTCTCACCTTCTGTCAGGGGCGATTCCACCCCAATCGCAGCCAACTGCGATTCGGCAATGGCCACGGCCTGACTGTAGTGCTTCGCTACACCGATGTTGCCAAGGCCGCCGGAAAAGATACGCATAATCACCCCCAGCGCCATGGCCAGGATGATAAAGGCAACCAGCACCTCAAGCAGGGAAAAGCCCCGGCAAGCCCGTCTCATGGCGTATCCAGAATCTCGACCTGGCCGGTAAGCCAGTCGACGTCGATGATGAATTTGCGCTCGCCCATGGCCAGGGTAACCCGGCCTCCAGTCGAGCTGCCGTCAGGATAGAAACGGATGGCGGCGGTATCGGCATCGACGACCTCACCCTGGTCTGTATAGACACTGATTACCGCCTGACGCGGCAGTCTGCGAGACTTGGCATCGCCGCTCAGCAAAAAGCTGCGCGACTCGATATTCAGGGTTAGAGTCGCCTCGTCCCGACTGACGATAGCCTGGGAACGTGCTTTTCGCAGGCCGGCGGCTACTTGACGCGCGCCCGCCTTGAGTTCGGCGGTCGAGCCGCCAACGGAGAACATCGGCGGGATCAGGGCATAGCTCATCGCCAGCAGCGCCAGCACAACCAACAATTCCAGCAGGGTGAAACCCCTTTGGCGGGCTATTACCAACTCACGACATCCCGATCTTCACCCTCACCGCCTTCTCGCCCATCGGCACCGTAAGTACTGATATCAATGGCTCCGTGCTGGCCAGGGGAAGCATAACGGTACTCAGCGCCCCACGGATCTTTGGGGACGGTTTTTTTCTTCAGGTAAGGACCATTCCAGTTGGTCGCGCCTCCCGGTGCTTCGACCAAGGCCTTCAGGCTCTCCTGGGTATTGGGATGGCGCCCGACCTCAAGTTTGTACATGTCCAGCGCAGCCGAGAGTTCCTCGATCTGGAGCTTGGCTGTGTCAGTTTTTGAACTGGCAATGTATTTCATCACCCGTGGCCCCGCCAACGCCGCAAGCATGCCGAGAATAACCAGAACAACCAATAGTTCCAGCAGGGTGAAGCCGCGCTGCGCCCTCGCCAATTTCGATTTGAACAACAACATTTATCACTCCTGTTTGCAAAAACTCATGCTCCATGCCGGGTTTCAGCCCGGCATGGGCGTTTGGCCAATTCTGACTGCAGATCAAACTGCTAGTTCATTGACGCTCAAGATGGCGACCAGAATGGACATGATGATCGCGCCGATGATCAGACCCAAGCCCAGAATCAGCGCTGGCTCGAGCAGGCTGAGGGTGCGCTTGACCGCGGTCTGCACCTCGCGGTCGAATACGTCGGCAACCTGGATGAGCATTTCGGACAACCGCCCGGTTTCCTCGCCAACCATGACCATGTGTACGCCCAGTCTTGGAAAGACCTCGGCTTCCATAAGGGGGGTGCCAAGACCCTTGCCTTCGCGCAGTTTGGTCGCCACTTCGTCGAGACGCTCGGCCATGACGCTGTTGCTCATGGTTTCCTTGACGATGGACAAGGCACTGAGCAGGGACACGCCATTGTCGAGCAAGGTTCCCAGGGTGCGGGAGAAACGGGTCATTTCTATCTTGGCCACCAAGTCACCGATCAGGGGTAGCGCGAGAAAGCGTTCATCCCAGCGATAGCGGCTGTCGGGGTCGGCCATCTGGCGTTTGAAGAGCGCATACAAAAACAGCCCACCGCCAATTAACGCCCACCACCAAGCCTGGAAAAACTCGCCTGCAGCGACGACAATCTGGGTCGCCACAGGCAGGGCCTTGCCGGATTCCTCGAACATCTGAGTAAATTGCGGTACGACAAAAATGAGCAATACGATGACTGAAACCACCGCCACTACAACCAGGATGACCGGGTAGACCAGTGCGGACTTGACCGTTTCCCTGAGGTCTTTGGCGCGCTCCATGAACTCGGTCAGGCGAACCATGACGACTTCCAGTGCGCCGCCAGCCTCTCCCGCACGGATCATGTTGAGATAAAAGCGAGAGAAAACACCCTTCTGGGCTTCCAAAGCAGCATACAGGGATGCGCCGCCGCGTACGTCCTGACGAACCTCGTTCAGAATTTCGGCGACTTCATCGTTGGCCGAGAGGTTGATCACGACTTCCAGGGCACGGTCCAGAGGCAGACCCGCACGCAGCAGTGTGGCGATCTCGCGTGTCATCATGGCTATTTCATCTTGACTCACCCGCGCGCGCGCAAATCCGCCCAACCAACTCCCACCATCGCCCGTCGTTGCCTCTTCGATCTGGATCGGTATGTAACCCTGAGCTTGCAGGTGCTCGGCTACCGAGTTCGGTGTGCGCGCCTCCATCTCACCCTCGAGGGTGCCCCCCTGCGCGTCTGTAGCCTTGTACTGAAACAACGGCATCTCAGTCTTCCCGTGTCACGCGCAGCACTTCGTCGAGGGTAACGACTCCGGCGAGGACTTTGCGCAAACCGTCCTCATATAAAGTCTGCATCCCTTCCTTGACGGCCTGTCGGCGAATTTCTGAAGAAACGGCATGGCGCATAACCAAGCTGCGAATAGCATCGGTCATCGGCATCATTTCCATGATGCCGAGCCGACCGGTGTATCCGGTACCCCCGCACGCCTCGCAGCCCACGGGTCGGCGCAACACGATAGGCGCATCGCCAGCAAACCGTCTAAGCTCAAATTCCTCTACGATTTCCGGGAGAGGTTCATACGGCTCACTGCAAGCACTGCAAAGTGAACGCACCAGGCGCTGTGCCAGGATGCCGTTCACGGTGGAAGTAAGCAGGTAGTCCTCAACCTTCATGTCGAGCAGGCGGTTTATCGTGCTGGGCGCATCGTTGGTGTGGAGCGTGGAAATCACCATGTGTCCAGTAAGCGCCGACTGCACAGCGATCTGCGCTGTCTCCAGGTCGCGAATCTCACCGATCATGATGACGTCTGGATCCTGACGAACGATAGAACGTAAAGCGTTGGCAAAGGTGAGTCCGATCTGCGGCTTGACCTGAATCTGGTTGATGCCCTCCATCTGATACTCAACCGGGTCTTCCACGGTGAGAATCTTCAAGTCCGGTTTGTTCAGCAATTGTAGTGCGGTATATAGCGTTGTGGTCTTGCCGCTGCCGGTGGGGCCGGTGACCAGCACAATTCCGTGCGGTTGGGTGAGCGCTTCGAGAAAAAGCTTGAGCGTTGCCGGATCGAAACCCAGGGTATCAAAATTGAGCGGTACGCCGCCCTGGTCCAGCACCCGCATGACCACGCTTTCGCCGTGCATGGTCGGCACGGTGGAAACGCGCAGGTCGATTTCCTTATTTTTAGCCCTCAGCTTAATGCGACCATCCTGAGGCAAGCGGCGCTCAGCGATGTCCAGGTTGGACATGATCTTGATACGCGAAATCACCGCAGCAGACAATCTGCGTGGCGGCGACTCCACCTCCTGCATTACGCCATCCACCCGGTACCGTACGATCAGACGTTTCTCGAACGGCTCAATATGGATGTCCGAGGCGCGCGCTTCCAAGGCACGCTCCATGATCAGACTGACCACTCGGATAACCGGCGCCTCGCTGGCCAGGTCTTTCAGATGCTGGACGTCACTGCTCTCTTCCAGCTCGACCGGCCCCTCAGCCTCGCCGACGATCTGTCCGATGCTACTACGGCCCTCGACATAAAGCCGTTCAAAAGCAGCATCAATTTCACTAGGCAGCCCAAGCAAAACAACAACTTCACGCCCAGTTACCAATTTGAAAGCATCGATCACATAACGGTCGAGCGGGTCTGCCATCGCCAACACCAGGCAATCGACATCCTCACGCACGGGCAAGGCATGAGCCCCCTCAAGAAACCGGTTCGATATCCGCTCTTCGAGAATCGGCAAGGCAGGATAATCGTCGGCTATGGCCAAGGGGATGCCAAGCTGGTCCGACAAAGTCTGGTACAGGAGCAACTCGGTGACCCAGCCCTGCCTGGACAGAATGGCGCCAAGTTTCTCAGAGCCGTCCCCATCCTTCTGCAGCTTGAGCGCGGCCAACAGGTTTGGGCGCTCAAGTACTCCACGCGCGACCAGGATCTCACCGATAAATTTTTTCGACGACAAAGCTTTCTCGACAACCCAAATTAGTCATTGTACTTTTATTATTGATTCGGCATAAATACTTGTGTGTCGCGTGGTGTCAAAGCCGTTTCAGCATCACAGTTTACTTTGCCTTGCTCAATCCCAGGCAACGCCTCATCCAGGTCATTCCCGATCTTCCCGCGATGACAGCCACAAGCACCCGTCCATTTTCCATGTCGATTAAGCTTGCCAGACGAAGCCAGCCTAAATCCAGCCTCAAAAGCGCCCTGCCGACGTCATCTCCGCGCCATTTTTAGACTCACGCGCCTGTTGACGCGTCGGGCCAGGGATATCTAGCTTTGATTGCGTCGTCCTCATGCCGCTGAATGCCCGCCGGGATAACTGGCTCACTTGTACTGCCCCTACACAGGTTCCAAATAAGCTTGTACACGCAGCATTTCGCCAGGCTTGGACCAATCCTTTTGATTTTGTGCTCCCACAAAAAGAACCCTGCATCTTTCCAAGGATAGCCCCGTGACAGCAGGTGTTTTGGTGATAGGTGATCCAGACCTGGCAGCACTGGAGTATTGGGCGGCATACAATATCAGGGTGATCATCGCCCACCTCCCTGTTTTCCTCCGCCGCTTCATCCGGATCGGCCTGCTGCTGCCGCACCTGATATGGGCCATCATGCTGGCCGGATGGGTCTTCCCATTCATCCAACCCGAGCGGCGTGATCGCTTGATCATGGCCTGGTCACGACGGATGCTCGGGATCCTCGGTGTCCGCGTACACGTGGCTGCGCCCCCCCGGCTATCGGGCGGCGCTTTGCTGGTCTGCAACCATGTATCGTGGCTGGATATTTACCTGATCAATGCGGCCCAGCGCGTGCACTTTGTCTCCAAAGCCGAGGTGCGCGCGTGGCCAGTTGCGGGCTGGCTGGCGCATAAAACCGGCACGCTGTTCATCGAGCGTGGCCGCCGCGCTGACACCGCACGCGTCAATGCCGATATGCGCGCGCTGCTGAAAAATGGCGCCACGGTCATGGTGTTTCCAGAAGGCACGACCAGCGATGGCCGTGGGCTTCAGCGTTTTTTACCGTCCTTGTTACAGCCCGCAATTGAACTCAACTGCCCCACGGTGCCGGCTGCCTTGCGCTACCGCACACTCAAACACGAATACAGCGACGCACCCGCCTACATCGACCACATCAGCCTGTGGCAAAGCCTGCTGCAAATCGTCAGCGAACCCGGCCTGATTGCCGAACTCCATTTTGGCGAACCGATCCTGCCCAATAGCCATCGGCGCGATCTGGCCGCGCAGGCAGAAGCCGCCACGGCTAAGCTTTTGGGGGTCGCACCTGCGGGCATTGCACCGAAAACACCTGACGATCCGCCAGCCTGATTGCAGTTAACTTCCCGCCCCACAAACAGCCGGTATCCAGCGCGATCAAATCGGGCCGGTTGATCAGTCCGAGCGTTGACCAGTGGCCGATGATGATTGCGGCTTCGGCGCTCTTGCGGCCCGGAACCTCAAACCACGGCAGCCAGCCTGCCGGCTGCGACCCGGGCGCGCCCTTGTGGTGGAATTCCATTTCACCTTGCGCTGAACAATAACGCAGGCGGGTAAACGCATTGATGATTACGCGCAGACGTTCGATCCCGTGCAGCCCGTCATTCCAGACAACCGGCACATTGCCGTACATTTGCGCAAAAAAATCGCGGTAATGCGCGCCCTGTAACGCCGTTTCAGCCTCTGCGGCCCGCTGCATGGTTTCGTCCAGCGTCCAGCCCGGCAACACGCCCGCATGCACCATCAAGAACCCATCTTCACGCCAGGCCAACTTCTGATGACGCAGCCAATGCAACAATTCAACACGGTCGGGTGCCGCCAAAATCGCATCGAGCGTATCGCCCTTGTGGATGCGACCAAAACCTTCGGATAAGGCCAGCAAATGCAGATCATGGTTGCCGAGCACGCAGATGGCGGCATCGCCCAGATTTTTGATGAAGCGCAGCACCGCAAGCGAATCCGGTCCACGATTAACCAGATCGCCCACAAACAGCAGCCGGTCGGCCTTCGCGTCAAATTCAAGGTCGTCCAGCAAGTGCAACAGGGAATCTTGGCAGCCTTGAAGGTCGCCAATGGCATAGGTGGGCATATAAAATACGGCTTCGTCGTGTGTTTTGTGTCACACGCATCATAGCGCCCCCGCCAGAACTCCACGTGTCACCGCATTCATGAAACCCATAATCCGTCTGTTTTTCAAATCCCTACGCCTCATTCTGGGTCCCTTTTTGTTGCTGGGTAACTGGCTGACTCAACCCAAGGGCATCGTGCGTCCCGCGGAGGCGCAGCAGGCCATCGATGTACGTACGCGCAAACTGGTGCTGTATCACTTTCCGACCTGTCCGTTTTGCCTGAAAAGCCGTCGCGTCATGCGGCGCTTATCGCTCAATATCGAACTACGCAATACCAGGAGTAATGAAACACACCGGGCTGCCCTCATCGCCGGCGGCGGCAAACCGCAGGTGCCCTGCCTGCTGATCACCGATGATAACGGCCAGCAAACCTGGCTCTACGAGTCGGATGCCATCAACACGTATTTCAATCGCGAATTCGCCGACACGACCGCTGCATGAGCCTGCTTGCTGCGCTTAATCCGCCGCAGCGAGAAGCGGCGAAATACCTCGACGGCCCGTTGCTGGTGCTCGCCGGCGCCGGCTCGGGTAAAACCCGCGTGATCACCCACAAGATCGCCTACCTGATTGGTGAATGCGGCTACAAGCCCAGCTCAATCGCCGCCATCACCTTCACTAACAAGGCCGCGCGCGAGATGCAGAGTCGTGCCGACAAGCTGACCAAAGGCGATGCCTTTAATAAAATCAGCACCAAGGGGTTGATCGTCACCACGTTCCACTCGATGGGCCTGCGCATGCTGCGCGAGGACGCGAAGTTTGCCGAACTGAAACCGGCGTTTTCGATCCTCGATTCGGCTGACGCGGCAGGCATCATTTCGGAAATCCTCAAGACCACCGACAAACAGGAAATCCGCCGTGCCGTGTCGCGCATTTCGCTGTGGAAAAACGAGCTGAAATCGCCCGCCGTCGCGCTTGCCAGTGCCGAGGATGACAACGCACGTGCCTACGCCAAGATTTACGACCGCTACGATGCCACCCTGCGCGCCTATCAGGCAGTGGATTTTGACGACCTGATCCGGCTACCGGCCATGTTGCTGGACACCCACGCCGAACTGCGCGAAAAATGGCAAAACCGCCTGCGCCACATCCTGATCGACGAATACCAGGACACCAACATTGCGCAATATCGCTTGCTGCAAAAGCTTACCGGCGTACGCGCCGCATTCACTGCGGTGGGTGATGACGACCAGGCGATCTACGGTTGGCGAGGCGCCTCAGCTGACAACCTGAAGCAGCTGCGAGAAGATTATCCGCATCTTCACGTGGTCAAGCTGGAGCAGAATTATCGTTCAACCGTGCGCATTCTCAAGGCCGCCAACAGCCTGATTTCGAACAATCCCAAGCTGTTCGAAAAGCGTTTGTGGAGCGATCTGGGTCATGGTGACGCCATCCAGATCATGCCGACCAAAGACGACGAGCACGAAGCCGAGTCCGTCGTGATGCGCTTGCTGTCGCACAAATTTCAGCACCGCACCGAATGGCGCGATTACGCCATCCTCTATCGCGGCAACTACCAGGCGCGCGTGTTCGAGCAGGCGCTGCGCAACGAAAAAGTACCGTATCAATTGTCCGGCGGGCAGTCGTTTTTTGACCGTGCTGAGATCAAGGACGTGATCGCCTACCTGCGCCTGATCGCCAACAGCGACGACGACCCGGCTTTCATCCGCGCCGTCACCACGCCCAAGCGCGGCATCGGCACCGCCACCCTGGAAAAACTCGGCCAAGTGGCGGCCACCCTGCATGTGAGTCTGTTTGAAGCCGTGTTTTCCGCAGCGGCCGCCGCGCAGATCGGCGAACGCCAGCTGGCACCCCTGCTTGAGTTCGGCAACTTTATCAACCGATTCGAAGCACGCGTCACTCGTGAGCCGGCGGGCGAGGTGTTGAACGAACTGTTGAAATCAATCAACTACGAAATATACATATTCGATCAGGACGATACGCGCGTTGCACAAAACAAGTGGAACAACGTGATGGAATTCGCCGCCTGGATCGCCAAAAAGGGGGAGGCTGACGAGAAAAACCTGCTGCAACTGACACAGACCATCGCGCTGATCACGCTGCTGGAAGGCCGCGAGGAGGAAGAGCCCAACGCGGTCCGCCTGTCCACCCTGCACGCCGCCAAGGGGCTGGAGTTTGGGCATGTGTTCCTGGTGGGAATCGAAGAAAACATTCTGCCCCATCGCGAAGCAGTGGACGAAGGCCGGCTGGAAGAGGAGCGCCGCCTGATGTATGTCGGCGTCACCCGCGCCAAAAAATCACTCACCTTGTCCTATTGTTCACGCCGCAAACGCGCGCGCGAATCGGTCGCGTGTGACCCGTCACGCTTTATCGACGAACTTGGCGACGATGTCCGCATGCCGGACAAACCGACAACAGCAGAAGCCAAAACCAGCGGCAGCAACCGCCTCGCCGCCTTGAAGGAAATGCTCGGGTGAACACACTGTTGACGCGCCTTGTTGTGCATCAATCGGCCAACCCATCAAGTATTGAAACCCTGACTGCCATGGCTCATAAGAGTCATGGCTTCGATATGGATAACGTTCCAGGACTCAAAGGGTATAGTCGAGTCAAAGCAGACGTTCATTCCAATAGTCCAGACCGGCACTTCCTCGGCCTTTGCGGTCATCGGCGCATCGCGCAGAATCCGTCTGCTACGGGATAGTTAGCAGCCATCGTCGCCGGTTCGAACTGAGATAACGAATGACTAAAGTCCGACTTTGGCACCTAGCACGGAGGGCGGTTATTTTCCGGAGGCACGCAGTCGATTTGCGCCCATAAAAATAATCACCAATAAATCAAGGTGTTACGAGCATCTACATCTAAAGTTGCATAGACGGAAAGCGCGAAAGCGAGACATAGTCCTCAAAAGCATGAGCGCAACGTGTCCGCGACAAATACGAGAGGAAATAATTTGACACGCTTTCACATGTGCTCTAATCTACCTACCGAACGTTTGGTAGGTAGACAACATGAACAAAACTGACGCTGACTCAATACTAGACTGTGCTATCGAACTCTTCCGTAACAAAGGGTACAAGGGCACCTCTATGGCGGACATTGGAAATGCGACGGGAGTGTTGAAAGGGAGCATCTACCATCATTTCAAAAGCAAAGAGGAGATCCTTGTCGCCTCTTTGCAAAAATTGAACGTCTTCTTTAACGATCAAGTGTTTTCGATCGCCTACGAAGAAACGAGACCTGCGTCGGTGCGGCTGAAAGAAATGCTCGGTGTGATTGAGTCGTACTTTGACGAATATAAGTCGTGCGTTATCGCGCATTTGATTTTAGAAGATATTAGCTGTATCCCTGAGGCAGAAGGAGCGTTCCGGAGATTTTTTAATCACTGGCACCAAGCGCTCGCGCATATATTTTCTGAAAAACATGGCAAAGACGTCAGTCGAAAGCTCGCCGAAGATGCGATCTGTCACATTGAGGGTGCCGTACTCTGGCTAAAACTTTTCGATGATCGCAAACCTCTGGTGCGTGCCAACATCCAGATTCGATCACTACTCTAATCGAAAACGGCTCAGAAGTTATGGGCAGTTTTTTTACCGCTGAAGTCAACCAAACGTTTGGTAGATTGAGAGGGGGTACATGAAGAAATGAGATGACAAATATCCGTCCAGGCAGCAGTACATCCACATTAAATGTTAATTGGAGAAGTATATGAAACAACTTGTAAGCCTTGAAAACCCGCGTAAGAACGCGATCGATGCAATGAAGGCCAGCGTCCCGCAAGATGTGTGGGACAAAAATCTTTCGTTCATCGATTCGCTCAAACAAGAGATTCGCAGCCATGCAGTATCCCGTCACGAGGCAATCGAAATGCTCAATAACGGCGAATTTGACAAAGAGCAGATGAAGGTCATCCATCTTGAATATCGCCACGCCATCGTGCAGATCTTCACGGATGCCCTTCTCATGGCACAGCATTTAAGCGCGCAGCTTGAGCCGCGGCTCAAGCCGGCAAGCAAAATGCCGGCGCGTTTTCTTCTGACTCTGAACGTACTCGATGAATTCGGTTTTCGGCCTGGCACGGACGCCAAAGGGTATTACAAGGGGAACCCCTCCTACGCACACTACCCGCTCTTCGAGGGGGTTCTGGACGAGTTTGGAATCACGCTGACCGAGCGTGCAAGTTATCAACCCAGCGCAATAGCGACACAGGTCCGCGAATTTCTGCAAGCCTCATACAAGGATTTCGTGAGCGTTGCTGCCCTGCTTGCTGTTGCAGAAGAAGAGGTCATCCTCTTCAGCCCCCCTTTGCGTCGAGCTACTGGAGCGGTTGGCCTGGATGTCGAAGGCGGATATTACAATGTTCACGGAACGAGTGAAGACGAGAGCGCCGAGGCTGCCGACGACGACCACGAAGACGATCTCTGGTACGTCCTGGCTCAAGCCATGACCCCGAATCGCCAGGCAGAAATTCGTGCTCAATGCTTGAAGTATTGCGATTTGTGGAACGAGTTCTGGTCTCTACAAATGGGGTTGTTGGGCCGCCAGGCTGATCAACAAAAGCGCGTCGCCTAGCAACTCTCCTCCCTTGGGTTGAATTCTGCCCGGGGAGGATATCCGCAAAGCGGTGTCACTACGCAATGCACGTTATGGCGGTCATGTGGAAGCCATAAAGCCCCAGCGGATGGAGGCTGGCGCCATCCGGGATGCCTATCAAAAAACTTACTTTCCGGTGCGTGTGCCGCACCAAATTTGGAGAGGAGAGCGACGATGATGAATACCAGCGCACAGCGAGCTGGGCTGGAAGTAGAAGAAACGGAGCAGTTCCCCCTTATTCAGAGGTTGCCCCCATATCTTTTCGCGACGATCGAAACCCAGCAACGCGGATTAACATCGAATTCCGCTTCGCTCGCAGCAACAAGGCTTATCGACTTCGGTTTAGGGAGGCCGGATTTACCTGCTGACGACGCGGTAATCCAAGAATTGCTCGCGGGTCTAAAGAGGGATGGAGCCCATAGCTACGCGCCGAGCAATGGTATACCCGAGCTTCGGGCTGCTATTTGTGAATGGTATGAGGAAAGGTATCGAATCGAGCTTGATCCTGATACCGAGTCGATTGTAACCATCGGGTCAAAGGAGGGGATTTCGCATCTGGCTTTGGCCATCACGCAGCCTGGTGACGTAGTTTTTGTGCCGGATCCAGCTTACCCGATCCATGAGTCTGCTTTCGTGATTGCCGGCGCAACAGTGTTGCGTGTGCCTTTGGTACCAATTGAGAATTACGAGATGGAACTGGAGCACGCAATTAAACGTCTCGCTGGGAAGGGGCGTGTAATTGTCTTGAACTTCCCTTCCAATCCTACTGGCATCTGCGTTACACAGGATTTTTTCGAGCGCGTGGTCTATTTGGCGAAAAAAAATGGCTTGTGGATCATCCACGACCTCGCCTATGCCGACATCGTTTTCAGCCAAGAAAGAGCGCCTTCGATTCTTGGAGTAAAAGGAGCAAAAGACGTAGCAGTGGAGTTTTTCACGATGTCGAAGAGTTACAACATGGCCGGTTGGCGCGTGGGATTTATGTGTGGCAATTCTAAGCTGGTGAATGCCCTAAAACACGCAAAGTCTTATTTCGACTATGGGACGTTCAGGCCCATCCAAGAGGCTGCTGTTGTGGCGCTACGAAACGGGAGCCATGTCGTCAGCGCCATGAAAGCCACTTATCTCGGTCGTCGCAACACCCTCGTGAACGGCTTAAATCAGATCGGATGGCAGGTAAACGAGCCGGACGGGGGCATGTTCGTGTGGGCGCACATTCCACATGCCTATAACCAGACCAAATCCCGGGACTTTGCAAATCTTTTGATGACTTCTGCGGGAGTGGTCGTCTCCCCGGGGATTGGTTTCGGGCTTGCTGGAGATAGCTACGTGAGATTTAGTCTTGTGCAGAATGAGGCGACGATCAAACAAGCGGTCGAGGCTATGGCTTCGGCTCTACAGTAGATTGGAAGAAAACCATGCCTGATAAAGACAGCTTCTATAATTTCCACCTTTTCTTTTGCACCAACAAACGGGAGGGGGGTAGCGCTTGTTCTGATTTTGGAGCAAATGCCATGAGGGAGCATGCAAAACAGCTGTGCTCGGGACTAGGCCTTCTTCAAGACGACAACGTCCGAGTCAATACTTCCGGCTGCCTTGGGAGATGTGAATTCGGGCCGGTCATAGCTGTTTATCCAGAAGGCGTTTGGTATACATACATAGATGCTGACGACGTGGCTGAAATTATTCACGAGCACGTAATAGGCGGACGTGTAGTTCAGAGGTTGAAAATATGAACGAAAAAGACACCAATTCAGAGCACCATCAAACAGGGAAACTGAATATCTTGCATGAGGGCGAACTTGACGCCCAGCGCCGATTTGGCTTCGAGGGTTATTGGAACGACCACAATCTCGGCATGATCCGGGATCATCTAGCTCCCACCTGGGCGGCGTTCCTAGAAGCCCAAGCCTTCTTCTTCATCGCCACGGCAAATGATCGAGGGGAATGCGATTGCAGTTTCCGGGGGAGGGAATTCAACGCCTCGGGCCAACCCTATCCCCTGCTCAAGGTGCTGGACGCGAAGACCCTGGTGTTTCCCGATTTCAGCGGCAACAAGCTTTACAACTCCTTGGGCAACATCTTGGTCAACCCACACATTGGCATGCTCTTCGTGGACTTTCAGAACCGCTCGCGGGCACGGGTGAATGGCGCCGCGGAGATCATCGAAGATCGGCGGACGCATGAAGACATCTGGCCGATGGCTAAGCGCTACGTGCGGGTCACGGTGCAGCAGGCCTACCCCAACTGCAAGGCGCGTATCCCGAAAATGAATTTCGCGCCCCTGACTGACGCCTTTTTCGACGAATGACGGACGTGTTCAGGTTTCCCAAGGCCTTGGCGGCTTGGGGTACAGCGGATTTCATCACGATGTTGAAACGCGAAGTTGAGGTGCACAGCGCGGTGCGGGCGGCGCTTGCGCGGAGCATGAACGGGTTCGGCGCCATCGACGAGCCAATCACGGTCATGGTGCTCGGGGCGGATGAACAAGGTGAGATCGTCGAAGCCAGGATCACCATTCTCTACACGGTGACGGAGACGGTATACAGTTGTCCCGATTGTTCTGCGGAGGACGTTGTTCACGGGGCTTGTGAGATGACGGTTCTGATCGACAAGAGAACCGCAGTGACCACGTTTCTCTTCCATCTGGAAGACACATGATCGCAGCGTCTGAATTGACGGGCAAGTTGCTCTAAATATTGCCGATCAAGAACTCCACGAAAGCCCGAACCTTGGGGCTGAGGTTGCGGTTTTACGGATACAGCGCGAACGCCCGCGCATCGATTACGCGACCTTGACCAGTTCGCCATCCCACTCACTCGTTGAAGGTTTTGATCCGCGATCGACCGGTCAGAGTTCATAGCGGACGTATTTTCTGTGCTGGGCTAAAGATCGCAAAGGCTGAAAAACGGGCGTATGCAATTCCCACTCTGACCGTCTGTTCACATCCAACCGCACGCACATAAAAAAGGGGACGCCTCAGCGTCCCCTTTTCATTTACAAGCCTGCGATCAGTTAACCTTGGCAGCCAGTTCGCCCTTGGCATAACGCTGGGACATTTCATCCAGATTGTACACCTTGGTGATTTTGCTGGCCATGCCGGCTGCACCAAACGCTTCGTAGCGGTTGCGGCAAATGTCGCTCATGCCCTTGGTGGCTTCTTTCAGGAACTTGCGCGGGTCGAAG
>JBKJIS010000191.1:0-8634 GCA_046598305.1 Thiobacillus sp. | reverse complement strand
GTGGCGACTGGTGCTATGTGGCCTTCGTGACCGTCGCCCGCCGAAGCGGCGGCAGGCGTGTCGGCGGCGGCGTCCGGAGCCGTTTTGCCCAGTTGTTCGTCGCCTGCAGGAGCGTCGGGCGTGGGCGCGGCGGCGTCCGCGGCGAGTTTCGGCGCAGCGGGCGCGGCGGACTCATACCCGCGTTGGCGCACGACCGACTTGATATCGGCGACTTCGAGTCGGGTTTCGTCGTAGCGCACTGTGGCGTTTCCCGCAGCGAAATTCACGGTAACGCTTTCGACACCCGGCACCTCGCCAATCCGCTTTTCCACTTCGTCCACGCTCAATACCGACAGCATGGCGTGCACTTCAATCACGCTCGTTTTCATCGCACTCTTTAAATGGTCGTCATCTTCAATCAGGGTATTCGGATCCGGATCCAAACGTCATCTCACCGCAGTCTTTTGCTCCAGAATTGCCATGCGATTCTATGAAGTGCGCCAAACACAAAACCAGCGACGGTGAATAGCGCGAATCCCGTCAGGTAAGCGAGGGGACTACCGGAAAGCGGCCACGGACTGGTCGGCGCAAGTGCAGCAAGCAGCCCGAAGGGCGGAAACAGAAGGTCGAAAATAGCGCATGAGATATATGCCACACCCAGAGTTGTCGCCAGCGAAAGCGCAGGTACTTTCCAGGAGTCAGCTTTTGGCTCAGCGGCTGTGGGCGTTGAAGATTTCGCGTCGGGAGCGGCTTTCGGCGCAGCAGCTACGGGCGTTGAGGGCTTCGCGGCCGACGCGACCGGGGACGGTTTCGGCGGAGCAGCTACCGTTGCTGATGACGGCGCGCTCGGCGTCGCTTTGTCCTGTTGTCCGTCCCCTGCACGAACAATCGGTGCGGGCATGGCGGCGGGGGCAGCTTTCGGTGCTGCAGGTTCCGGCGTTGAAGGCTGCGCGCTCGGCGCCGTTTTGTCTTGTTGTTCGTCTCCTCCGGGAACAGCCATCGCGGGCACGGCGGCGGCCGCGACAGTGGAAGTTTTTGGCACAGTGGCTACGGGCGTTGAAGCAGAGGCCGACGCAGCTTTCGGCGTTGGCACTGCAACACTCGTGCGTGCGGGCTCGTGTTCGCTCACATGCGTGGGGTGGGATTCGCCTGCGAACTGAGGCCCGCGTTGGTGCACGATCACCTTGATATCGGCGACATCGAGTCGGGTTTCGTCGTAGCGCACTGTGGCGTTTCCCGCAGCGTAATTCACTGTTACGCTTTCGACACCCGGCACACCGCCAATCCGCTCTTCCACCTCGTCCACGGTCAATACCGACAGCATGTCGTGCACTTCAATAACGCTCGTTTTCATCGCACTTCCTTAATGACATTAAAAATGCCTTGTTACATTTCCGATCATTTCGCAATCTGGCCGTTTTCGAGGTTTGAGCCATCGTATGCGAATACGATTTGTTGACTGGCTGGCTGGCTGGGGAGCTCGACAAGTGGACTCCAATTCCAACCGCACCACTGCTTAAATATTGAGCGGCCATGAAGAGTGAGTCGGGTAGTGAGCAATGCAACCACCCACACACCTTAAGAGACCCCTCATGTCCTGCGTGCAGCTTACCTCAGAAGAACGTTACGTTATCTACCACTTGAAGTTGTTCAAACTCAGCCTGCGAGAAATGCACGCCGACTGGGACGCCACCCCACCACACCACCCTCAGCCGTGAGATTCAACGCAATGGGCCGGATATTTCGAGCAGGGTTTATTGGCATGAAGGTGCACACCAACGGGCGCTGCAACGCAGAAGGCCACGTCACCAGTGAAGACTCACCCATGCACCTCTGGTGCGCTATGTTGAGCAAAGTCTGCGTTCCGAGCCACACCCGATGTCATTGCCGCACGGCTGAAGATGAATATCCAGACGATATCAAAAAGCGCGTCAGCATTAAGACTGTATCGCTGGGTTTATCGAGACGCCCATCTAAGGAGGGCAAATTTTTAGCTGTCTGTGTCGACGTCACCGAGCGCCGCAGACAGCATCGCTTTCGAGTGTGTTGAGAAATGAGTTATTTGAGATATTCAGCTAAATCTTCTTCTTTTACATCAAGCAATTCTTTGTTCACGGTTTGGACTACTAGAGATGCAGTGTTTTTATCCAGGGCGGCGCGTAGTATCCCGAGAAATTTCGGCTCAGCCATAAGGACAAGTTTGTCGTAAGCATGAGTGAGACGGCCTTTATTCAACAGTTCGGCCAAATCCAGCGCAAATTGTTGTGCAATATGATCAGTAGGCTCTTGTTTGGGACTCATGGAATGGCGACCCTGCCCAAAACTATCAAAGATACGGCCCGGCTTGTCGGTATCAATATCCTTATTCTGCATCCGCCCTTGAGGATGGGGGATATCTTGTATGCGGCGCATCGATTTGCCCGGCCAATCACTCTCGAACAAACTCGCGCTGCTACGATTTGCAGTCAGTATCCATGTAGTTGTCATCGATTGAAGCTCCTTCTGTGTGGGATTTAAACATTTCTCTTCGCGAAATTCGCCGAACTCGGATGCGCTGTGGCAGAAATCAGATACCGCTCAAACCATTGGCGCGCCAAGCTGGCGACTTGTTCCAGCGTACCCGACTCTTCGAATAGGTGTGTTGCACCCGGAATAATATCGAGCCGTTTTTCTCCGGGTATTTGTGCCAGTGCGGTCTCGTCGAGACGAATCACATCATGATCTTCTCCCCCGACGATAAGCAATGTCGGTGCCTTGACCCGCAACAGCGCGTCTCCCGCCAAATCAGGTCTGCCACCGCGGGAAACGATGGCGGCCACATCCTGGGGATGGTCGGCCGCCGTCAGCAGCGCGGCGCCGGCACCGGTACTCGCGCCGAAATAGCCGATTTTCAGTGCACGGGTTTATGGATTCTGCTTGAGCCAATCCGTCACATATCCAAGTCTTTGCGCCAGCAATTGAATATCAAAACGCAAATGTCCACTGGAGCGATCAGCAATCTCTTCCTCTGCTGTTAACAAATCAATCAGCAGCGTTGCCAGCCCTGCCTGCAGTAATTGCTCCGCCACGAATCGATTACGCGGGCTGTGCCTGCTGCTGCCACTGCCATGCGCAAACAATACAATTCCGCTGGCATTTGACGGTAAGCTTAAATTGCCTTCCAGCTCGACTGGGCCAGCCGAAACGTGAACCAATTTTTGTTCCTGAAGATTCATTTTGGCCTCCACGGAATTCAATATTTGTAAATCGCGCTACACGGCAAATGGAAAAGTTTCAGGTACTTCGCCTTCTTTCCATAGTGCGCTTCTCTCCAGAGGTTCCACTGCACGCGTTTCGTCAAAGTGGAGAACGACATCGAACTGCTCGGACAAGCTTGCAAAAAAATAATGACTGTCACGCTCGGTCTCAGGCAAATAAATCACCCCGATCGCACGCTCAAGGCGCGGCTCGCGTAAATAGTCTGATGTTTTGTTATTGCGTAACGGCAGCAAGAAAGATGGCAGGCCAGTTTGATGCAGCAATGCCTCGTAACTGTTAGGTAGCGCCGGGCGTACATGCTTGCGTTCGGCGCCGCTATCCCATCCCGAAGCGGCTGTTACCGTGCCATGATGTGTAGTAAACCCGACCAGCACGGCTTCCTGGTTGTACCGCTCGCGTACCAATTGACCTACATTTAATTCGCCGCCTTGACCCATTTGCGTGGCTCGGGCATCACCGAGATGCGAGTTATGCGCCCACAATACAATCTTGCTGTGTTGCTCCTGCCGATCAAGATGCTTAATCAATGCATCAAGTGTCTCCGCCATATGGCGATCGCGCAAATTCCAGGACAATATGCGTGATTGAAACATGGAGCGATAATATTCTTCGGCATTTTTGACGAGTCTGGCATTTTGTTCGGCGTAGAAAAATTCATCGGCTACCACGTGACCGTCCTGCCGCATGTATGCTGCGGACTGCTGCCGCAAATCGATCAGCTCGTCGATCACTTGTTGCTCGCATGAGGTGTTTAGTCCAAAGCTGGCCGCGTAGCCATAAGCTTGAATATTTTCGTTAAAGTGATCAAAGCAGCTATAGCGGTAGCGTGCCCGCTGAGCCGCTTGCGGATCAACCTTGTCGAGATAATCCAGCACCGCGCGGGAAGAACTGTAACGACCGCTTAATTACATGTCGTAGTATCTGGGAAGCAATTTTTACATTAGCTTCCCAAAGATACTCTACACACTATAATCATTCTTTTGCTGTCCACGTATCACCGGTCTTTTCATATTTTTTCTTCACCGCTGACCATGCCACCTTATGCGCTGTTTCTTCCTGGGAAGCATCGCCCCGGCGTTCTTCAGGGCTCGCATATTCCTGCCAGGCGTGATTGAATACTTCCCGGTAAATATCCTGTGCATGGGCAGGAAGTACATGGGTTACATTTTCCGGTAAATCTTTATTGGTTTTATAGGGCATAACATGTCTCCTTGGCATTTGTAGCAAAACAAACGGTCAGACACGAATGGCACTTACTTAAACGATAACCGCACGAACTAATGAAAGAAGCAGGCTGGCCTGGTGGTAAGCTTTAGTCACCAAACCATTGTATCCACCAAAGAGCCAGCCCAAATGCTTATTAGTTGTTCTGTGTTATCTCAACAACATCGCGTACAACAGCTACGCTGTCCAGCCAACTATAGACCAACATAACCCGAGCAGCAGCCAAATGGTCTAAAGCGTAGCGCCCGTATCCGTGCAGACCAGCCTCACTTATTTGAAACGTGGCGCATCACTTGTTCCCAGGCTTCAACTTGACAACCCTGAAGGACGATTTATTTCCACATTACATTTGCCTTTGCTGCAGCAGCTAGGCGATTAATGAGAGACAGCGCTCGACTGCTTGGTGCTGTCCGTCGCCTATTTGCGCAGTTGCGCCAGACTCCATGGCGTCAACCTCCGTCCTTGTCGCGGACCAGTATGACGACGGCCCTGCCCGGCACTCGATAATGCAACGACTGCAAGGGGCTTTCGTTGCCGGGTTCGAGAAAATCGAACGGGCTTTCGAGGCTGGTATCGACCACTCGCAGCCACGCGTTCGTTGCTCCCTCTTGTATCTGAAAAGTCAGTTCCTCCCAATAGGCATTGATCATCACATAGATGTCGATGTCCTGTTGCGATGCGCCGTGCAGGGCAAAGGCGAGGTTGCGGGAATCGTATGCAAGGTCGGTATCGTGGCCTACCCCGTACCAACGGACATCCTCGCGCCAGAACCGGCTCCTCGCCAGTGACGGATGCGCCTTGCGAAACGCGATCATCAGCTTGAAGAAGCGGAAGATGTCCGGGTTTGCTTGCAGCCTGCCCCAATCTATCCACCCAACTTCATTATCCTGGTTGTACGGGTTATTGTTCCCGGCCTGCGTGTGCATGAACTCGTCCCCCGCACGGAACATGGGTGTCCCGTTCGAGAGGAATAGCAGGCAACAGAAATTCTTGATCTGTCGCTTGCGCAGTTCCGCCACTTCCGGCGGCGCACCCTCGTCCCCTTCCCAGCCGCAGTTCCAGCTATGGTTTTCCGCCATCCCGTCCGTGTTGCCGTGGCCGTTGTCCCAATTGCGCTTCTGGTTGTAAGCAACCAGGTCGTAGAGGGTGAATCCGTCGTGAGAGGTGATGAAATTGACGCTCTGATGGGGGTGATAGGCGCTCAGCCGGTCGTCGGGGAACAAATCGTCGCTGCCGTACAGGCGGCGCATCAGGGCCGGTACCATGCCGGGATCGCCCTTTACAAAACGCCGGAGGTCATCACGGAATCTACCGTTCCACTGACACGTCATGATCCCCGGAAACGCCCGGCCCAGTTGATACACCCCGGCGGCGTCCCAGGGCTCGGCAATCACACGCAGATGCGCCAGATCCGGGTCGGAGGCCATGTCGCTCAGCAGCGGCGCGTCCGTTGCATTGACCGATCCGTCCGGGTTTCGGGTAAAAATGGAAGCGAGGTCGAAACGAAATCCGTCGACATGCATCTCGTGCGCCCAATGGCGAATGCTGTCCATGATCATCTTGCGGACGTAGCGGTTCGCGCAATTGAGTGTGTTGCCGGTGCCGGAGAAATTTTCGTAAGGTGCGCCTGGCCGGTCCGCCATCAGGTAGTAGGTGCTGTTGTCGATCCCCTTGTAGCCATACACCGGGCCGCTGTGATCACCCTCGCTCGTATGATTGTAGACCACGTCGAGCACCACCTCGATATCCGCCGCGTGCAGCGTCTTGACCATTTCACGAAACTCGTTGTGTTGCGCCTTGGCCGCGTGGCCGCTGTGGTAGCCATGGTGGGGAGAGAAGAAATTCAGCGGAGAGTAGCCCCAGTAATTTCCGTCGGCAGGGTCATACTGGAAAACCGGCATCAACTCGACGACGGTGACGCCGAGATCCTTCAAATACGGGATTTTCTCGACCAGGCCCGCATACGTTCCGCGCGTTTCGACCTTGACGCCGGAGTTCGGGTTCCTGGTAAATCCCCCAACGTGCAGCTCGTAGATGACGGTATCGGCCTCGTGCCGGGGGTCATGGTCACCCTGCCAGTCGAAGCGCTCGCTGTCGCCCGCAAGGACTCCCAGGGGCGCTTTGCCCGCGTTTGAACCGGGCCGCACGGCAGCGAGCCGGTCTAAAGTCGGAGGGAAGAATACGGACTTTGCATAGGGGTCGAGCAGGATTTTGTCGCGATCGAACCAGTGCCACTCGAACTGGCCGTTGGGTTCAGGCCCCTCGACGCTGTACGCGTAGTACAACGCGCCCTGCATCGAGGCGAGCGCGATGCGGCAATGCCAGACCCTGCCCGATTTGTTCTTGAGGTAATCGAAGCGATAGGCGACTACCGGATTGACGATGTCGCTCCCGGTGTAGAGTAGCAACGTGACACTCTCCGCATGCTTCGAGTAAAGCGCGAAGTTGTAAGCGTCCTCTTCTTCTATCCGGGTCGCACCCAAGGGAAACGGCAGCCCTTCCGTAGCCGCCCATTGCGACGATGCCGTCACTCCTGAAGTCATGTTCGCTCCGCTATCATTTCTCTTGCTTCCGATGAGTAGTGGCGTCATCAACGTCGCGCGTCATTCCACAGGCGGATGACCGGTTCATCCAGATCATGATCGTAACCCAGAATACTCAGGGATGCCGTCGTGAGATAGAAATGGCGGGCTTCCACGGCGGGCAGGCCGAGCCAGCGAGCGGTGAGGATACGTAATATGTCCCGGTGCGCGAAGACCAGCACGTCGTTCTCCAGCGCACGGATCCGGCCCATGACACGATCCGCGCGTGCACTCACCTCCGCCAGCGTTTCCCCGTCCGGGCAGCCGTCCTTGAGCAGGCGCCAGCCGGGGCGCTCGCCCCGGATATCTACCGTGCGCCGACCTTCGTAAGCACCGTAGTCCCATTCCATCAGATCGGGATCGGGCTGCGCATATTCACCGAAACCCGCCAGCTCGCCCGTCCGCCGCGCCCGTTGCAGCGGGCTGGTGAGCACTTTGGCGAAGCTCATGCCTTTCAGCCGCGCGCTCAACGCTTGCGCATCGCGCTCGCCCTGTTCGATCAGCGGAACGTCAGTGCGACCGGTGTGCTGGCCGCTGATCGTCCAAGCGGTCTCGCCATGCCGAACCAGATAGACTACCGGGAGAATGTCGCTCATGCGCGCGGGAAGCCTGGCGTCCCCGTTTCCGCTGCTCCCCATTTCCAATTGCGAATCTCCGGCATGTCTTCACCGTATTGCCGGATGTAGCGCTCGTGGTCGAGGAGTTTGTCCCGGATGATTTGGGTGAGGTAAGCGGCACGCGGGCCCAAACTCGGCACCCGCTCGATAACGTCCTTGACCAGATGGAACCGGTCAATGTCGTTAAGCACCACCATGTCGAAGGGCGTGGTGGTGGTTCCTTCTTCCTTGTAACCGCGAACGTGCAGGTTGTCATGGTTAGTTCGCCGGTAGGTCAGGCGATGGATCAGCCAAGGATACCCATGATAGGCAAAAATGATGGGTTTATCCTGGGTGAACAGGGCATCAAAGTCGTTGTCGCTGAGGCCGTGCGGATGTTCACTCTGCGGTTGCAGCGCCATCAAGTTCACCACGTTGACGACACGGATCTTGAGCTCCGGGAAATGCTGCCGCAGTATCTCCACCGCCGCCAGCGTCTCCAGGGTCGGCACATCGCCGGCGCAGGCCATCACCACATCGGGTTCGCCGCCCGCGTCGTTGCTGGCCCATTCCCAGATGCCGAGCCCGGCGGTGCAGTGTTTGATAGCTGCATCCATGTCCAGCCATTGTAGTTCCGGCTGCTTGCCTGCGACGATGACATTAATGTAATTGCGGCTGCGCAGGCAATGGTCGGTCACCGACAGTAAGGTGTTGGCATCCGGCGGTAGATAAACGCGGATGACGTCGGCTTTTTTGTTCACCACGTGGTCAATGAAGCCGGGGTCCTGGTGGCTGAAGCCGTTGTTATCCTGCCGCCACACATGTGAAGTCAGCAGATAGGTCAGCGAGGCGATAGGCCGCCGCCAGGGAATTTCGTTGCATACCTTGAGCCACTTGGCGTGCTGATTGAACATGGAGTCCACGATGTGGATGAACGCCTCGTAGCAGGAGAAGAATCCGTGGCGTCCGGTGAGCAGGTACCCTTCCAGCCAGCC
>JBKJIS010000127.1:0-22522 GCA_046598305.1 Thiobacillus sp. | reverse complement strand
CCATATGAAACCGACCCAACTGCTTGCAGCATTCGCACTTTTCGCAACGGCCCTACCCGTGCTGGCCGAAGAAGTCGTGGTGTATTCCGCGCGCAACGAACAACTCATCAAACCGCTGTTTGATGCCTACACTCGCGACACCGGCGTGCAGATCAAATTCATCACCGACAAGGAAGGTCCGCTGATGGCGCGCCTTAAAGCGGAAGGCAAAAATACCCCGGCCGATATGCTGTTGACAGTGGATGCGGGCAACCTGTGGCAGGCTTCCGAGGAAGAACTGCTGCGCCCGATCCAGTCGAAAATCCTGAAAGCCAATGTCCCGGCGCACCTGCGCGACCCCGACAACGAATGGTTCGGTCTGTCGGTGCGTGCCCGCACGCTGATCTACAACACCAGCAAGGTCAAGCCTGCCGAGCTGTCCACCTATGAAGACCTGGCCAACCCGAAATGGAAGGGCCGCCTCTGCCTGCGCTCCTCGAAAAAGGTCTACAACCAGAGCCTGGTGGCGATGATGATCACCGAATACGGCGAAGACAAAACCGAGGACATGGTGCGCGGCTGGGTCGGCAATCTGGCCACTGCGCCCTTCCCCGACGACACCAAGGCAATGGAAGCCGTTGCCGCCGGGCAGTGTGATGTCACGCTGGTCAACACGTATTACTACGGACGCCTGATGGAAAAGAACCCGACGCTGCCGCTCGGCATCTTCTGGCCCAACCAGAACCTGAAAAACAAGGCTGCCGGCGTGCATGTCAACATTTCCGGTGCCGGCGTCACGCGCTACGCCAAGAACCCGGCCGGCGCGCAAAAGCTGATCGAATGGCTCTCGTCCGACAAGGCGCAAAACCTGTTTGCCGACGTCAACATGGAATACCCGGTCAACCCCAAGAACGCGCCCGATAAGGTGGTCGCGGCCTGGGGCGGATTCAAGCAAAACCTGATCAACGTGAAAGAAGCTGGCAGCCTGCAGGTCAAGGCCGTAAAATTGATGGATCGCGCGGGGTACAAGTAAGCCGGGCAAACCAATGAGAATAATTTAATCGATGTTGTCAGATAGTCTTGGCACCCCTTCAAAAACGCCCGCAGCGGGCGTTTTTGTTTGGCCGCGCTTCAGCGGCTGGATGCTCATTGCGCTGCTGGTCGCCGCACTGGTTATGGTACCGGTCGCCGTTACCTTCTCATCCTTTGCCGATGTAAAAGGCGACATCCTCGCGCATCTGACCGAATTCGTGCTGCCCGAACTGGTCGTCAACACGCTGTGGTTGGTGCTGGGTGTGGGAATCGGCGTCAGCGTGCTGGGGGTGTCGCTGGCCTGGCTGGTGGCGATGTGCGAGTTTCCCGGCCGCCGGTTGTTCGACTGGGCACTGCTGCTGCCGCTGGCCCTGCCCGCCTATGTCACGGCCTTCGTCGCGATCGGTCTGCTCGATTTCACCGGCTCGTTGCAAACTGCGTTGCGTGAAGCTTTCGGGCCGATGCACCTGCCCGAAATTCGTTCACGCGGCGGCGTCATTCTGGTGATGTCACTGGCGCTTTATCCCTATGTTTATCTGATCGCAAAAAACGCATTTTCTACCCAAGGGGCAATCGCACTGGAAGCGGCGCAATCGCTTGGGCTATCGCGAACACAAGGCTTCTTCCGGGTGGCATTGCCGATGGCACGGCCCTGGATCGCCGCCGGCCTGATGCTGGCCTTGATGGAAACTCTGGCCGATTTCGGCACCATGGCGATCTTCAACTACGACACCTTCACCACTGCCATCTACAAGGCGTGGTACAGCCTGTTCTCCCTGCCTGCTGCGGCGCAACTCGCCTCGATCCTGATTCTGTTCGTGCTGGTCGCGGTGGTTTTCGAGCAACGCTCGCGTGCAAAAATGCGCTATGGCGCGGTGGGGCGCAATGCCGCTTCACGCCGAATCAAGTTATCGCCCGCCATGGCGGCGCTGGCTTTGTTCTATGCCAGCACCGTCTTGGCCATAGCCTTCATCATTCCGGTCACCCAGCTTGCACTGTGGGCACGCGAGGTCATTACCGACGATCTCGATAGCCGCTACTGGGCGTTCGCCTGGCATTCCCTGCTGCTGGCCGGTATGGGCGCGCTGATTGTGGTGGGGGTCTCGCTGTTGCTCGCTTACGCCGGACGCCGGCACCCCAGCAAAACCATGATGTGGACACAACGCCTGGCCACCATTGGCTACGCTTTTCCTGGCGCGGTGTTGGCGGTAGGGCTCTTCATTCCGGTGGCATGGCTGGACAACTGGCTGATCGACACCGGTCGTGACTGGTTCGGGTTCGACGGCCACGAAGTGCTCAAAGGCACCCTGCTGGTGATGTTGCTGGCCTACCTGGTGCGTTTTCTTGCGGTGGGCTTTGGCCCCATCGAAAGCGGGCTGCACCGCATCACCCGCAACGTCGATGAAGCCGCGCGCAATCTCGGTACCGGCGCGGCCGGCCTGCTGACCCGCGTCCACTTGCCGATGCTGCGCGCCAGCCTGCTCACGGCGGCGGCATTCGCCTTTGTCGACATCATGAAAGAAATGCCGATCACCCTGATGACGCGCCCGTTCGGCTGGGACACGTTGGCCGTCCGGGTTTTCGAGATGACCTCGGAGGGTGAATGGGAGCGCGCCGCGCTGCCTTCGCTTGCCATAGTCATTGCCGGTATCATTCCCATCATCTTGCTGACTTGGCGCGGAGCGCATTCGCAAAACTAAACCCATGGCTGAACTGATCCTCGATTCCGTTTCGCAGTCGTACGGCACACGACAAATTATTGCCGACCTGTCCTTCTCTCTGCCAGAAGGGGCAATTGGCTGCCTGTTGGGTCCCTCGGGTTGTGGCAAGACCACGGCTCTGCGTTGCATTTCCGGATTCGAACCCATCCAGAGCGGCGAAATTCGCATCGGTGGCGAAGTCGTCAGTCTGCCCGACTGGATGCTGGCAGCCGAAAAACGTCGCGTCGGCATGGTGTTTCAGGATTACGCGTTATTCCCGCATATGACCGTGTCTGGCAATGTGGGCTTCGGCCTGCGCAGCGAATCCAAAGCCGCGCGGCAAGCGCGTATCGACGAGCTGCTGGCTCTGGTTGGCCTGGCGGGTCACGCCGACCAATTTCCGCATCAGCTTTCCGGCGGCCAGCAGCAGCGTGTGGCATTGGCGCGTGCGTTGGCGCCGCGTCCGCGATTAATCCTGATGGACGAGCCGTTCTCCAACCTTGACGTGGAATTACGTGAACGGCTATCAATCGAAGTGCGCGACATTCTCAAACGCGAGGCCACCACCGCACTCATCGTCACCCACGACCAGAACGAAGCCTTTGCGCTGGCCGACTGGGTCGGCGTCATGCACGAAGGCCGCATCCAGCAGTGGGACACACCTTACAACCTGTATCACGAACCTGCCAACCGGTTTGTAGCCGATTTTGTTGGCCAGGGAGCACTGGTCACTGGAAATGTCATTAACGACCATCAGGTGGAAATCGAACTCGGCGTGCTAAACGGGATCATCCCGGTTGAATGTGGTGCCAGCGGCTGCGGCGAATGCGTCCGCAGTTGCCATGTCGATGTGCTGCTGCGGCCCGACGACATCATCCATGACGACGACAGCCTGATGCTGGCCGAGGTCGAGAACAAGGCCTTTCGCGGCGCCGAGTTTCTCTACACCCTCAAGCTGCCGAGCGGTCAGCGTGCACTGTCGCTGGTGCCCTCACATCACAATCACGCCATCGGCGAAAAAATCGGCATCAAGCTCGCGGTCGATCACGTCGTGGCGTTCCGCCGCGAGTGAACTCCCGCATCATGCTCCCCTCCCCGTTGCGCGGCTTGCTGTTCAACGTGGGGTTTGGCTTTACCGCCGCCCTGCTGCTGATGCTCGCAGTGATCGGTCTGGGCGTCACCCAGATGGCGCACCTTAATGACGAGCTGGAACACGTGGTGGCGGTCAACAACGTCAAAACCCGTCTGGCCTCGCGGATGCGCGACACCCTGCGCGACCGTGCATTGTTGATGCACAACATCGTGGTGTCGATCGACCCTTGGGAAAAGGACACAATGTTTCAGCAGTTTCTGGAATATGGCGAGCGCTACGCCAAGGACCGCCTCCAACTACAGGCCATGCTCGACTCGGACGATGAAAAACAGTTGTTGGCGCAGCTGGATGCCATCACCTTCAGCAATCAGCCCATCATGTTCAGCGTAGTGGACGCCGCGCTCGACGAGAACAATTACGGTGCACTGACTCAACTACAGGAAGACGCTATTCCCTTTCAAAAACGTCTGGTCGAAGCGCTCGACAACATGACCCGATTGCAACGTGAACACAACGAAGAAGCACTCGGAAAAACGTTTACCGCATATCAGGCCACCCGTAACTTGATGCTGCTGCTGAGCATCTTTGCCACACTGCTGGCTGCCGTCGTGGCGGTATTGGTCAGCCGCCGCATGTTGACACAAACACGCCAGATTGAAATCCAGAAGCAAAAGTATCACACCCTGTTCGAGACCAACTCCGACGCTGTCGTCATTCTCGACGAGACCGGCTTTACCGATTGCAATTCAGCCACGCTTTCACTATTTGGTATGGATTCGGTAGAGGATTTTCTGCGTACGCCCATCTCAACACTCGGCACTTCAACCCAGGCTAACGGCGTCAGCGCAATCGACCATGCCAACCGCGCCATCGAGCAAGCACGAAGAGAGGGGCATACCATTCTTGACTGGCAAGGAAAACGCCAGGACGGCACGGTTTTCATGGCCGAAATTGCCATGCACGCCATGCAACTGGAAGGCAAACCCGTGATCCAGGCGATCATGCGCGACGTTTCGGAGCATCGTGCCGCCGAGGCAGCCAAAGAAGCCGCGCGCGAAGCCGCATTACACATGGCGCGGGCAAAGTCTGAGTTCGTCGCCAATGTCAGCCACGAAATCCGCACTCCGATGCACGGCATTCTGGGAATGAGCGGGCTCTTGTTGAAAACGCCGCTCGATGGTCGCCAGCGCGAATACATCACCACGCTGAAAAGCTCCGCCGAGAGCCTGCTCACGATCATCAACGACATCCTCGATTTCTCGAAAATCGAGGCCGGGAAAATGGGGGTCGAAGCTGTCCCCTTCTCACCGGAAAGCTTAGCGCAAAGTGTAGTGGCCCTGTTTCGGGCGCACGCACTTGAAAAAAACCTGAAGCTGGATCTGGTCTTCTCCAGCACGCCACCTGATGCACTGTTGGGGGATCCCACACGCATCCGTCAAATCCTGCTCAACCTGATCGACAATGCCATCAAGTTCACCCATCAGGGTAAAGTCGAGTTACGCCTGTCCTTTGACACCGTGAATAATGAATCCCAGTGCCAGTTTAGTGTGTGCGACAGCGGCATCGGCATAAGCAGCGAAACACAGGCGCGCTTGTTTCAGGCTTTCTCGCAGGCTGACACCTCAACCACGCGACGCTATGGGGGTACCGGACTCGGCCTGGCCGTCAGCCATCAACTTGCAGGGTTGATGGGGGGGCAGCTTACGGTAGAAAGCACACCAGACACAGGCAGCTGTTTTACCCTTGCGCTAAGCCTCCCCGTTACCACCTTGCCGCTGGCTGAACTGCCTACCCAGTCGGTGGTTCAACTTCAGGGGAGGATCCTGGTTGTTGAAGACCACCCGGTTAACCAGAAAGTCCTGGCCCATCAACTGCGTGAAATGGGATTGCAGCATGCCATCGCCAGCAGCGGTTCCCAGGCCCTTGAAATGCTGGAAACAGAACCATTTGACCTCGTTTTGATGGATTGGCAAATGCCTGAAATGGATGGTCTGGAAGCTACCCGACGGATCCGCCAACTGCCGACCGACACCCAACAGATCCCTATCATTGCACTGACTGCCAACGCCAACGCTGGCTTTCGTGAAGCCTGCCTTGAAGCCGGTGCAAACGACTACCTCAGCAAACCTTACTCCGAATCGGCACTCGCAGCCTTGCTGGCTCAATGCCTGCCAGGTGCCGGGCCAGTGCCCAATCGAATCCCCTTACTCGACCTGCCCGCCCTACATGCACGCTATCCAGGCAACCCCGGCCTGGTAAATGATCTGGCCGCTATTTTCATGAGTACGACAGAAGCGAGTCTGTCAGTATTGAAGAACGGTATAGCGAAGCGAGACACCCAATTGTGCCTCAAGGAAACCCATGCCCTGAGAGGCGCCGCGGCCAGTGTCTTGGCGAAAGACGTTCAGAATCGTGCTGCGCAGATTGAAGCCAGTGTAAGAAAGGGCGATTTCACCGAGGCGGCAGCCGAACTCGAACAACTCGAACACCACTTGCAAGCGCGCGCTTGAGGATTTTTGGCGTATGCGGCATGTCGCGTACGATGGATAAACACTCACGAACTGAAGAGTAACTTCATGTTGTGCTGCTTTACCTTAATCGTCGTCCTGCCGATACTCAGCCTGTCTGCGCTTGCCGCAGAGCCTGCGTCTCCCGAACACATCAGCCCCCACTGAGCCACTTGTCACTGCCCCTGTAAGCTTTTCGTTGAGTACTTAACGAAGGCAAAACCATGACATCAGGTAAGAAGAATGAGGGAAAGTTACAGGTGGGACGGTTGGACGCTTACGAAACAAGCTCGAAAAACCGGCAGTTTCGGTATCCGCCGCATAACGAAAAATCAGGATTCTGAAAATATCGGTCTGCATGTTCAGGGCGGGCTAAAAATCGCTTCTTTATAGAAGTACCCTTAAGTGTCTGCGTGAAATTGCCGGACACTACTGATCCTGAATATTGTCGTCGCCATTATTGTCGTCATTTGGTTACTACAGGTATTCTGAGTAACAGGCACGCTGGACAACCTCAGTATTGGCTGATGCATCTCCAGGGAGTAACAAATGGGGACATGATTAATTCCCGGCCGCTGGGAAATGGTGTCCTCATTTGTTCGGAAACGTGCACGAACCGTTCAGTTCCGGTCGATCTGGATATTTTCTTTACTGCCGCTAGAGGAAACAGCAAACATAATGCCAATACCGATTGCGATCACAACCCCGATCACAGTCCACGTGGTGCCAATACTGGCCAGAATACCCAATTTCCAGAGCGCGGCCAGAAGACCGCCAATCAGGACAACAAAACCAACGAAATACATACCTGCCCATTTCACAATCAACCTCCTGACGGAATCAAATCCTTGAATCTGCATGGGATGGATTAAAACGTCGATTCGCGAACTTTGCCATATCTACTGGAGTCGGTTCAAAATCGCTGTTTTTAAGCCACGTTTATATGTGCAGAATACATGCCAATGCGCGCACTGTATAGTGAAAGCCTTGTCATGGACAAGGCTAATACCTGAATCCGTGACCTGAAACCTCTGCCACAGTTATCGTTCTGAATTTCTCAATCTGAATTTCTCAAATAGCCACGCAACATCTCGTGAATCTTCCCATCCAATCCAGTCGCTACACCCTGCAAGCCCGCTTGAAGGAATTTCTGGCCGGTATTGCGCCCCTTGGGGATAATTCTACTGACGGCTACGCCTGCCTGTTCAACACAGGCACAATGGATTTCAGGTTGTTCGATTTCTTTGGGCTGACTGCGTCGCTGCCATTGTAGCCAACTGCCACACCAGATAGTTGGTTTCAAACTTGCCAGAGGACTGGCGCGCTGGGCGGCTGTACTGCAAGCCCAAAAAAGTTAGACTTGGATTTTCAAGCGGCTTCACACATAGATGCAGCCGCAAACCATTTAAACCTTCGAAATCATGAACACTACACAACCCATCCAACTCGATGCCAGCCATTTTGATGCCCAGTCCCGTCTATGGGACGAAAACCCGGTCTTCCAGGAACGCGGGCTGAAGATTGCTGACGCCGTTCGCCAGGCCGTGCCTTTGCATCGCGGCATGAATGTCCTCGATTATGGCTGTGGCACCGGCCTGCTTTCGTTTCCGCTCAAGGATGAGCTCGGCACAATTTTGCTGGCGGACAATTCGCGCGGCATGCTTGAAGTGGTAGCCGAGAAAATCGCCGCGCAGGGTGTAACGAACATGACGCCGATGAAACTCGATCTGCTCACCGACCCGGCTCCGACCCAAAAATTCGACCTGATCGTCACCGCGATGACGCTGCACCACGTGCCCGACACCGACTATATCCTGCGCATCTTCCACGAGCTGTTGAATCCCGGCGGCACGTTGTGCATCGCCGACCTCGACCAGGAAGATGGCTCGTTTCACGGCCCTGAGGTTGACGTGCACCATGGCTTCGATCAAGCCGATCTCGGCCGGCGCACCGCACTGGCCGGGTTTTCCAACGTGCAGTTTCAGACAGTATTTACGATCACCAAGGAACGCGAGATAGGGACGCAGGATTACCCCGTGTTTTTGATGACGGCACAACGGGGCTTGCTGATAATCGGCCCATAATCCAAACATAATGGACTCAGGAAAAACTCAGTGACTGCACTCGATAAAATTACCCGGCGCTTAAATTTGCATGGCGACCCTGATGCGGCCGAAACACCCCGTCCACTTTTGACGCTTGAGGAATTTTTTGAGGGCAATGATGTGATGGGTTCAATAGGTTGCAACCTGGAAACGATCCCTGAACCGGCTGAGTTCTACGCATTGCTGCTACGCATCCGAAAAATGAAAAATGTCGCTGACGTTCGCATTCAGGTCACGGCTTTCGATAACCCGGATTGGCCGTTCTCTGACACCATTTGGATCATCACCTCCGAGCCGCCCGAGGAGGTTTCGACGTGGTTTCCTGAGCCTCTCATGCCAGAGGATTGCTGGTGGGGATGGGTGGAGGGTCAGTCTTACGAGGCCATAGAAATACCGCCAGACATGGAGCCCGTAGCGTGCGGGTGGAATTGAGATTTTCTTGATGGCTTATCAAAGGCAAGCTGGTGACCTTTCCTGCTGGCCTGTGTGTGGAACATCATCAAGCCCGTACGCAAGCGATATCGCATAGGCTAGTGTCGTGAATCAGAAACAGGGGAACAAAATGAAACGGATGGATTTTTTACCCGCAAGGGGCAGGCCGTGGTTGTAAGCCGACAAGTCGGCAACAACCACGCTCTCGCAGGGCAAGGCGCGAGGAGGCGACATAGCTGGCTCTATGGCAACGACGAGCAACGCCGCCATGCGAAAAAAGACGCCGTTTCATGTTGCGATATTTCTGATTCACGACACTAGACACACGCGTCTAACCAAATACGTATTTGATCCCCACGGCGTGCCAATGAACAGCTTCTTCTTCCAATGCGCGTTGGGTCAGGGGAAGGTTTTCCAGCCAGCCTTCAGGCAAAGTGAGACGAATGCGTGTTCCGGTGACTTCCACCTTGAGTTCTGGCAAGTCTGGTTTGGCGCGACTACGACACAGAATAACGGCCTGACGCAGCAACCAAATCAGCAAGCGATCATTCTCAGCCAAAACAGCTTCGGCAGAAAACTCCGGCAATTTGAGCAGCACGCCACGCTGTGCACGTGCCAACAAGGCCAATCGCGCTTGATCGGAACGCGAAAAACCGGGCATATCGGCATGTTCCAGAATGTAGCCTGAATGACGGTGATAGCCGCTATGCGATACCGACAAACCAATTTCATGCAGCCGCGCAGCCCAGTCGAGAAAACGCATGTCGTTTTCACTGTTGGCTCCGGTCGAGACCCATAATTTGAGCGCCAGTTGGCTAACATGTGCTGCCTGCTGAGTATCAATGTGATAGCGGCGCATGAATTCATCTACCGTAGCCTCGCGCATGTCCTGCTGATGAAAACGCCCCAGCAAGTCATACAAAATACCTTCGCGCATGGCCGTTTCCGCCACATCCATCTGCTCGATTCCAAGCTCGGCAAACACTCCCGCCATGATGGCGAATCCACCGGCTATAACGGGCCGGCGATCGCTGCGCAATCCGGCAAGCTCCAGCGCATCGTTATGCCCTGCCTTGATCATCATGCTTCGCAACTTTGCCAGCCCGTCTGCAGTAATCCCGTTTTCCGACAAGCCATTTTTCTCGAGGATTTCGCGCAGCGCTCGCGCTGTGCCGCTGGAACCCAAGGCCTGCTGCCAATTGTCCCTGGAAAACTTTTTGGCGATGCGCTCGACTTCGACCCGGGCAGTCACCTCGGCTGCTCTCATCGCAGTCTTGTCTATTACGCCCCCGGCAAAAAAACGCTGAGAAAAATTGACGCATCCCATGTGCAGGCTTTCGCCTTCGCGAGGGTTGAGCCCCTGTCCGATAATCACCTCGGTTGAGCCTCCGCCGATATCCACCACCAGTCGGCTGTTGGGTGAAGCGGGTAACGAATGCGCCACGCCGAGGTAAATCAGCCGCGCCTCTTCGCGCCCGGCAACGATCTCGATCGGATGACCGAGCGCGGTTTCCGCTTTGCGGATGAAGGAATCGGCATTTTTGGCGATGCGCAGCGCCGAGGTGCCGACGCAGCGCACGGCTTCAGGAGACAGGCCACGCAGACGTTCGCCAAAGCGTTGCAGACAGGCCAGCGCACTGGCCTGAGTGGCTTCATCGAGCTGTTTTTCGTCGGTAAGTCCGCCGGCCAGACGCACGGTTTCTTTCAGCGAATCGAGCGGATAGAGCTGATCGCCAGACACGCGCACCACTTCCAGACGAAAGGAATTGGAACCCATGTCGACGGCTGCGAGGGTGTCATAAGACTTCATTTTGAGTATCCAAAGAAGAGGTAAGCCATACCAACAGCCGCCAGAATTCCAGCGACGTCAGCAATCAGCCCACACGTCACGGCATGTCGCACGCGCTTGATGCCGACTGCACCGAAATATACGGCCAGCACGTAAAACGTCGTTTCGGTGCTGCCCTGCACGATGGAGGCGAGTCGTCCGGCAAAGGAGTCAGCGCCATGTGTCTGCATGGTGTCGATCATCATGGCACGCGCACCGCTGCCGGAGAAAGGTTTCATCAAGGCAGTGGGCAGCGCATCGACCCAGCGCGCATCGTAGCCAAAGCTCAAGACGATGCTCCGCATGCCATTCATCAGCAGATCAAGCGCACCACTCGCTCGAAATACTGCAATGGCCACCAGCATGGCGACCAGATACGGAATAATCGTGATGGCGGTCTGAAACCCCTCTTTCGCACCTTCGATGAACGCTTCGTAGGCATTGACGCGGCGCCACACAGCCATCATCAGAAAAGTGCTGACCAGACCGAACAACAAGACATTGCTGAGTATGGACGACTGCCGTGTCATTTCTGCAGCGTCCAAATTGCCGAAATAGACCACCAGACCGCCAATAATCGCGGTGGCCCCACCCAGATACGCCATGGTGACGCGGTTCCACAGGTTCAGTCGCTGATACATCCCGGTAACCAGAAGCCCTGCCAGGGTGCCGATATAGGTTGTGATGAGCAGCGGAATGAAAACGTCGGTGGGGTCCGCCGCGCCCATCTGCGCGCGGTAGGTAAAGATGGTGACCGGCAGCAAGGTGACCGAAGCGGTGTTGATGACCAGGAACAGGATTTGCGCATCGCTCGCGGTATCAGGCGTGGGATTGAGCTTTTGCAATTCCTGCATCGCCTTGATGCCGAGCGGCGTTGCTGCGTTGTCCAGGCCCAGCATGTTCGCACCCATGTTCATGGTCATCGCACCGAGTGCTGGATGATTGGGCGGCACTTCGGGAAACAGGCGTTTGAACAAGGGGGCAAGACCACGCGTGAGAAGGTCCAGCATGCCGGCACGCTCACCGATTTTCATGACACCCAGCCACAGTGCCATCACGCCGGTCAGGCCGAGCGCAATTTCAAATGCGGTTTTGCTGCTGTCGAATAACGCCTTGACCAGCGCTGCAAAAATTCCGGCATCGCCCAGAACAATAAGCTTGAAACACGCAATCAGAAAGGCAACGAGAATGAAGCCGATCCACAGCGCATTAAGCATGGGGGGTGCCCATAAGGCGTTACGCCACCCAACCCGCGATGACGACAAGTAAGCCCGCCACCAGCCAGATCATCAGACCACGCCAGATCATGCTTACGGCGCTGTCGATGCCATCGACCTCCGGAGCCTGACCGGTGCCGAGTTCTGGTCGCCATACGGTTTCATTGCCAATTTTGACACTTTGACCTAACTGCAAGCCCATGGCGCCCGCGCCAGCAGCGAGCACGACGCCCTCTTCTGCGTCTGGCCAGGCTGGCGCCTGGGTGCGCCAGCAAAAGGTCGCATCTTCGAAGTTACCGGCGATGGCATAGGTCAAAGCAGTCAGCCGCGCAGGCAACCAGTTGATAGCATGAAAAACACGCTGTGCGCATAAACCGAACCGTCCCTGCGAGTCCACCCACCGTCGCGATAAAATAGAAGCGCAACGAAACAACACCGCACCAACGGGACCGAGTGGAATCAGCAATACAAACCAGAACAGCACGCCGAACATTTGCCGGTGGCTCGATGTCATCGTCTGTTCGATCGTGATGCGGATGATGTCGTCCTCGCTGAATCCGCTGGCATCGCCACCACGCCAATCAACCAGAAGCGCACGTGCGCCGTCAAGATCACCGGCGCGCAACAACCGGGCAATCTGTTCAGCAGTATCGCTGAAGTATTTGAAGCCCATGGTGAAATACAACACCACCACATTCCAGCCCCAGCCAAGAACAGGATGGATGGCGCTGAGCAAAGAAAAAATCAACCACACGCCCAGCAACACCGGCAGCGCAGCAAGTGCCCAGGCGATAGCGCCATGGCTGTATTCACCCGCATTCAAGCGCCGGTCCAGCCACAGAATGAACCGGGTGTATTGCTGATAATGCGGCATCCTGCGCCGCAGCGGACGCATGTGTTCGAGAGCAACGGCGGCGAGAACGGAGAAAAAAGCCATCAACGATCCATTTCCAGGGTAAAGGTGCCGATCCGGTTTACCTGCCCGGCTGGCCGATAGAATTCTACTGTCGGCATGACAAGGGTTTTACCTTTCGACTCCAGGGTTTCAGACAAGGCCAGATACGTTTTGGACGGCGCCAGCAACGTTGCTGCCTGAACGTGGGCTGCATAAACAGCGCGGCGCTCGATGCGTCCTTCTTTCATCCCTGCAGGAACCGCTGCGTTGACAGCCAGGGTGTAACCCAGTTGCGCGCGCACTTTACCGTTGGCCGCACGCGGGTCAGTGAGTATCACGCTGATGGTGTCGCCAGCAGCCACCTTGGCGACGGTGAATTTATCCAGGGCGGTACGCTGGGATTTGCGCATATTGCTGATTGGCCCTTCGTAGTCAATGTAGGCATATCGATAAGGCCCCGCCTCAGTCTCCGAAACGCTAACCGAGCTGAATCCGCCCCACCACCAGAACACCGCCAGAAGCGGTAATACGAATGCCAGCAAAAAAGCTGGCCACTGTTTTTTGAACACCGATTTCCCCCCATATATCCTTGTGAAGATACCACAGGCCAGGCTCTATTCGCCCATATCCAGGGTGACACAGCGCCAGGGTGAATACCGCTGAACGTTCACACCAGACATCGGTCCAGTCTATGTCCACTGAATCGCAGCCTGACGCGATGACCTGACGGGATTACCCGGTGCTTGAATCACCCGTAGAGCCAACCTCGTCATGATGTGATGTTTATAATGGCCACTCATATTTTGGAGTTTTCATGATTGCACGCCTGCTGTTTTCCCTGTTATGCCTGAGCCTGCTATCTGCTGCCCATGCTGCGACGCACCCTGCAATGGCCGAGGTGAGCGTACCCATGAAAGCCATCAAGGTCGGCCCGCACAGCTATTTCGTGCAGGGCCTGCCGGGGGCGGCATCCAGTGCCAACCAAGGCTTCATGTCCAACGCCGGGTTTGTCGTCACGCCCGATGGCGTCGTGGTTTTCGATGCACTGGCCTCGCCACCACTGGCCAAAAAACTGGTCCGGGTGATTCGTACAATCACCCGTCAACCGATCAAGCGTGTCATCGTCAGCCATTATCACGCCGATCATTACTACGGCCTGCAGGTGTTCAAGGCGTTAGGCGCAGAAATCTGGGCCCATCGGGCGGGCGAAGGCACGACCCGCAGCAAGGACGCCGCCGAGCGTTTTGCCCAGCGCAAGGAAGCGCTGTTCCCATGGGTGGACGATACCACCCAGTTGCTGGAAGCCGACCGCTATCTGGCAGGCGATGAGGATTTTGAAATGGGGGGCGTCCATTTCAACCTGCGCTACGTCGGCCCGGCGCATTCCAAAGAAGATATGGTGATGATGGTTAAAGAAGATGGCGTGCTCTATACCGGGGACGTGGTGTTTCTCGGGCGGATACCCTTTGTGGGCGACGCAGATAGCCGCGCCTGGATTGCTTCGCTCGACAAGTTGATTGAAATGAAGCCCCGCGTCCTGGTACCTGGACACGGTGGCCTGACAAAATCGCCAAAGACCGATCTGGTCTTTACCCGGGATTACCTGCAGTTTTTGCGTAGCCAATTAGGACAGTACGCCCGTAACCTCATTCCATTTGAACAAGCCTATCAATCCATCGACTGGTCAAAATATCGCACATTGCCCGCTTTTAAAGAAGCCAACCGGGCGAATGCCTACAACCAGTATCTACGACTTGAGATTGAAACCGGCATGTAAATACGGGACCGCGTTGCTAGCCCGAACGTTTCATAAATTCGCGTGATGATCGCGCAGGATTTTGTTTTGTAGGGGAATTTTGAGAAGGAGCGGCGTAGTTATTCATACGCCCGACTGAACAAAATTTCCATACGAAACAAAAGACCAGCGAGGGCACGCGTTAATTTATGAAGCGTTCGGGCTAAGGGTAGGCCTCTACTATTTCTGTGCACTTGGAGCATAAAAGAGATTTTTGGCTATGCCTTACTCCCAATAAAGCGCGATAATCCTGCGTCCATACAATAACCACCCATACTTATCGCTCCCCGTTCATGTTTTGCTCTCCCGAAGAACTCCTGCAGAAAACTCAGGCTTTGTCGAACACATGGCAGCGCTATCAGACCACGCCCACATTTGAAAGCTTTGTTGAACTGGCAGTATCGATCAACAGCTTCACTGAATTTCTGATCGACAAGGGCATAACCGCCCTGCATCATGCCAGCCACCAACTGGAACAGGTAACGCTGACACTGTTCAACAAGGATATCGGGCACCCGCTGGCACAAGCCGCGCAGGATGACCTCAACGAACGCATTCTGGCATTGGGGCGCATGGCCGATACCCATGCCGCTGCCGTCGCCGGAATGGCAGAACGACGGCATGACCATCAACAGGCCATTCCACTTGACTTAAGGGTGAGACAAACCTGGTTGATTGGTCACAATCCGGCCGTCTGGAAAGGACTGCTGGCACAGCTCGGCTATTTCGGCATGGCAGCAGAGTTCAGTCTTTGGAACCAAAACCTGCCTGATAACGCTGATGCAGCGCCCCTGCTGCTGCTCGACATGAGCAGCCTGTCGGATGCTGATTGGACAAGCCGGATCCAGACGCTGCGGAAACGGTTTCCCATGGGACAGATCATCTGCCTCGGGGTACTGTCTGACTTTGAACAGCTTCAACAAGCCCTGCGCGGGGGCAGCGACAGCTGTTTGCTCGAAGGCACGCCTTCGCACACCATCGTCGAACACATCATGGCTTTAAGCGACCGGCACGAGCAGGAAGCCTATCGCGTGTTGATTGTAGAAGACTCCAAGACTGCGGGGCATGTGATTCGGCGAACCCTGGAAGAAAACCAGATCGTGTCCGAAGTCGTCAATGATCCGCGCCAGGCATTGAATGTGCTGAGGCAGTTCAATCCGGACCTGATCCTGATGGACATGTACATGCCGAACTGCACGGGCGTCGAGCTCGCACGCATCATCCGGCAGCATAACGAGTTCCTGAGCACCCCCATCGTTTATCTTTCTGGCGAAACCAACGTCGCCCTGCAGGTCGATGCGATGCGGCTCGGTGGTGACCACTTTCTCACCAAGCCCTTCAATCCGGTGTTTCTCAATGCGATTGTAAAAAGCAAAATCGAGCGATACCGAGCCTTGCGACGCACCATGTACCACGACAGTCTGACCGGCTTGCTCAACCACTCCAGCGGCAAGAACACGCTGGACATGGTGCTCTCCGGCATAGCGCACGAAGGTAGCCTACTGTCGGTGGTGATGATGGACATTGACCATTTCAAGCAGGTCAACGACAACTACGGCCACCCGGTTGGCGATCAAGTCATCCGCAGCTTGTCGTGGCTGCTCAAGCAGCGTCTACGCAAACAGGACATCATCTGCCGATACGGCGGCGAAGAATTTCTGATTGGTTTGCCCCACACCGATGCGGAACAGGCTTTCGCCCTGATGGATCGTATCCGGCAGGATTTTGCGCAGATACGCCACCCCTATCGCGATAGTTATTTCATGTCCACCGCCAGCGGGGGCATTTCCACCTATCCCCTTCATGCAAGCGGCGATAGTTTGATCAAGGCTGCAGACGAGGCCCTCTACAAAGCCAAGCGGAGTGGCCGGAATCGTATCCACACCGGTGATGATTAAGGGCTCTTAACTCAAGATCAGTTTCAGACCAACCAGAATCGTCACCACCTCAAACGCCCGCTTGATCCACGTGTTGCCTTTACGAATCGCCAGATGGCTGCCAAGATAGCCCCCAATAATTGCGCCGGTCAGTAGGGCGGGCATCCATCCCCAGGCCACCGTGCCAATCAATCCGAGCACCAGTGCGCCGGTGCCATTCCAAACCAGGCCGCACAAAATCAGCGTATAGGCCACGGACCGGGAGTAATCCAGGCCAAAGTGGCGGATCAGCCAGATCGTTAAAAAAAGTCCGGTGCCGCTGGTGATCGAGCCATTAAGGACACCCACGACAAACAGTCCGGCCATTCCCACCAGCAATCCCCTGCCGTGCTGGTTTCTCGGCGCATATTCCATCCCGAGGCGAGGCTTGAACGCAGAATACAGACCTATCCCCAGCGTCAAAAACCCCAGCGCCAGCGTGGCGGCACGCTCGGGAATCTGCAGGATAGTGACGGCACCCAGCACCACACCAGGAAGACCTGCGCCCAGAATGATCAGTGAAAAACGGCGCTCGAGATGGGACTCTTTCAAATGCCGCAGGGTGGCGCCGACGCCAAGTGCCACGCTGGCAACCTTGTGCGTAGCCAGCGCCACGCCAAAAGGCAGTCCGAGAAAAATCAGCATGGGAAACTGAATCAGACCGGCCCCGCCACCTGACAGGGCCGAGAAAAAGTTGGCAACGAACGAAGCTACCAACAGAATCAGCTGATCGAATACGTTATCTATTTTGCGATGCCGATTTCGGCCGGAAAGTTAGCGTAGCCCAATTTCAATCCAGCGCGTGATGGCGGCTGGCTTCAGATAGCAACACCCGCAGGAAAATAGCGTTCATTTGAATAGCCTCATCGAATAAAACCCCAAGCCGGTGGCGAGGAAAGAACCCGTCATGTGGGCAAACGCAATCAGGCCTCCGGTCAGCCACAGGCCGCGCATCAGTGCCGTGACGACTTCGGCGGAAAAGGTGGAAAACGTGGTCAGGCCGCCGAGCAGGCCGGTGATGAGAAACAGCCGCACTTCCGGCGGTACACCGGGATGTTCGGAAAACCAGGCGATAACCAGGCCCACGAAATAGCCACCGATCAGGTTGGCGGCCAAGGTGCCTAGCGGTATTGTTGGGAACATCGGGTTAAGCCACAGGCCCAACCCCCAGCGCAGCCATGCTCCGATAGCGGCGCCCAGTCCAATGGCGAGGAACGCCGTCACGAAAAAACTGATCGGGCGTTGATCATATGCGCATTCTAGCCGGCCGCTTCAGAATATGGCGCTTAAAGCGCGTCTTTCACAATCTCGGTCAGGAGCTTTTCAACATCGGCCAACGCTTTTTTTAGCGCAGGATTTTTCGACGTTGGCGGTTTCCGAAAAGCCACGTAAATATTCGCATCGTTGGGAAGTTTGTAGACTGACACACTATAAGGGCACAGCACAATGGCATGCGGGTCGGCTTCCATCATGACGCGTGAAACCGTCGCGCTGCAAAACTCCATCTGCTCCCCAAAATCGTATACCCGCTTGCTGGTGCCCAGGTCCTTGCCGGTGCGCACCAGCATGTCGGCGATATGGTTGCTGTGGGTAATCAACAACCCCTTGCTCTCGATTGCCATGGCGACCGAGTCACGCACGTCTTTAAAAGACCCATGGGTCTTGAATAGCATGGTGTAGTTTTCGGCAGCTATCGCGGAAAGGGGTAAACAGAGCATTGCGCACACAGCGAGGAGGCGTTTCATGGCAGTTTCCTTTGTTTGTATTGGTTTATTTTCCGCCCTTTGCGGAAAGTCGGCAAGGGTCATTTGGTACACTCGCCGCATGGCGAAAATAGTAAAACAAGCACAACTTAAAGTGGACGGTCGTTTCTGGCTGACACTGGATGGCAAGAATTTTCTGGGGCGTGGTCGCGTTGAGTTGCTGCAACGCATCCGTGAAACCGGTTCCATCTCCAAAGCCGCAAAAACCATGAAGATGAGCTACAAAGCGGCATGGGATGCGGTCGATGCAATGAACGCTGCCTGGCAAACACCCTTAGTTAATCGCAGCCCTGCTGGCAGCCACTTGACCGAAGACGCTGAGCGCTTGATTACCGCGTACCAACATGCTGAGACGCAACACTCCGTATTCATGGCGAATCTGGCCAAGTCACTCACGCTCAACTCGGCATAAGTGCTTCATCGCATCACGGCCGGGCTGTATAAAATGTCAGCGGCATTGACGTGTTTTTCGTTACCGCCGATTTCATTTTACCTACCACGTGCATTTCACACGGTTTGCAATCAAAGCGTAAAGTGAGTTTTTCGCTGCCGTTGATCAATGTCAGCGGTTCAGCGCGTACGGTGCCTTGCACACCCGTGACCCCTTTGGCCTGCTTGGGGCACAAACTCAGCGAAAAGCGTACGCAGTGCTTGGTGATCATCAACGAGACTTCGCCGGCTTCTTCGTGACTTTCGTACGCAGCAGCAATCACTTTGACGCCATGTTTGGCGTAAAAGTCTCGCGCTTTGTGGTTAAAAACATTGGCCAGATAGCTGAGCGTGTCCTCTGGATAAGTCGCGGGCGGACTGATTGCCTGTGCACGCAGTGGGCGTTTGTACCCCTCCACGCGCGCTGTTTCCAATGCAATAACGGCGTCACGCCGCAAGGCATTGATAAAGGATGCGGGCACAAACCAGGGCTGCGTACATTCCAGCGCGATGCCCATCGGAGCAAACGACGAGGTGCCCAGTTTGCCGAGGTGCTCGCGCAAGCTAGTCTCGGCTTTGGCCGTGTCCTTGGCCAACTCTTTGGCGTGGTCTGCCGCCACGGTGACCGAATGGCCATCTTCGTCGGCCAGCGTCAGCGAAAATCCGGCTGCGGTTTCATCCAGCCGCATCCACACCCCGATACGGCGTTCGCTCGATTGCTTGTCCAGCATCCGCACCCAGTTCATGTCACGGTTGCGGTTCAGCGCAGTGCCCGCACGTAAGTCCTTGAAGCTTGAAATCGGTTCGCGCGGAAATACGCGCCATTCACCCTCACCCACTTTTTCAGCGCGATTGATCGCGAGGCCCGCCAACTCTTTCTGCAGCGTGTAGTAACACAGGCCATCGCCATTGTTCAGCGCAATGTCGGGCGAATCGGTGTGCAGTTCGACCCATTTGTCACCGACCTTGCTGACATAGCCCACCAGCAGGCCTGGATTTTTCGGCGTATCGAACGCGCCGATATCATCCTTGCGTCCGCCGACAAAATAATCAGTGAACTCACGGTTGAAATTCTGGTTGGGATCGGGTGTAAAAGCAAAGGTAGTGCGGCCTGCGGACGCGCGCGCAAATTGCGGGCGGCGTTCGATGAGTTCATCCAGTCGCGTGCGGTAATGGGCGGTGATGTTCTTCACATAACCCATGTCCTTGTAACGGCCCTCGATCTTGAAGCTGCGGATGCCGGCGTCGATCAATTCTTCTAGGTTATCGCTCTGGTTGTTGTCTTTCATCGACAGCACATGTTTATCGTGCGCGACGATACGGCCTTCCATGTCGTTGACCTGATACGGCAGACGACAGGGTTGCGAACAATCGCCCCGGTTCGCACTGCGCCCGGTATGGGCGTGGCTGATAAAGCACTGGCCGCTATAGGCCACGCACAGCGCACCGTGGACAAAAAACTCCAGGTTGCAACTTGTGGCTGAGCGAATGGCTGCGATCTGCTTGAGGTCGAGTTCGCGCGCCAGCACGATTTGCGACAAGCCCACGTCTTGCAGGAAACGGGCTTTTTCCGGCGTACGGATATCGGTCTGGGTGCTGGCGTGCAGCTGAATCGGTGGCAGGTCGAGTTCCAGCAGGCCCATGTCTTGAATGATCAACGCATCGACGCCGGCTTCGTAAAGCTGCCAGACCTGCTGTCGAGCCGGTTCCAGTTCGTCGTCCCGCAGAATGGTGTTGATTGTGACAAACACCCGCGCGTTGAAACGATGGGCATGGGTGACCAGCCGTGCGATGTCGGCTACGTCGTTGGACGCCGATGCGCGTGCGCCGAACGACGGGCCGCCGATGTAGATCGCATCGGCCCCATGGTTGACGGCTTCGATACCGATATCGGCGTCGCGCGCAGGCGCGAGCAATTCAAGTTGATGGGGTTCCACGGGCGGCAATCCAGACAGCAAAGCATTATTTTACCGGAGACCGCCCTGCCCCGCTTATTGCCCCGGTGGAACGTTCAGCTTTAAAGGCGAGGATGTCGTGCTGACCGACTATATGGACTAAACACCCCGCGAAGCAATAAATCAGCACCTTGCCGTCATCGGCTTCACGGACGGACAGACTTGGCCCCTTGTCATCGTGAGCCGGACAGCGTGCCTGCCAGCGGCCTGCCCCGGTTTGTTTCACGCGTTCAAGGCGTGATAGCAGCGAGTCGATGCCTTGTAGGGTAGAAAGCTGACTGAAGTCTGTTTTTGAAGCCGCTTTGCCTGCCCCCAAGCCAGCGGCTTTTTGTTGGTCGCTCATTTCGATACACCGTCGATGTACGCGAAAACTTCTGACAATTTCACTGAATCCTCACTAAGCCTTGCTGTTACTTGATTTTAGGGTTTTCTGGAAGCAACCTAGGCTTGCAACCCGCTGGTAAGCTGTTGGGTGTTTAAGGACGATATAGAACTTCTCGGTCGACTTCCAGCAGCCCCCAGTGAACGCATAAATCACTCGTCATCAAGCAGCGCTCCTACAGCAGTTGACTGCTAAATATTGCAAACACTTGCCGTGATATGGGGACAGAGAGGGGCGGGACGATTAAGCCAAACAGTTTCCGTACGGGGCTAATCCAGAAGTGAAAAAGCCCTAGCGAGATTACGCTAAGGCTTTTATTTTGCAGTGTTCGGGATGGTGGGCAGTACAAGTTTCGAACTTGTGACCCCTGCCGTGTGAAGGCAGTGCTCTACCACTGAGCTAACTGCCCGAAGCGGCGCGAATTAAACCACAACCCGGCACCCAAGGTCAATTTTCGGGCCAATGACCGATTTAAACCCAGCCGCGTAAAATAACGTTTTTTGTTGCTCGGCCTTGTCATGATACGCACTCGTTTTGCCCCCTCCCCCACTGGTTATCTACATATTGGCGGCGCCCGCACTGCGCTGTTTTCGTGGGCGTTTGCACGTCATCACAGCGGCCAGTTTATTTTGCGTATCGAGGACACTGACATCGCGCGCTCAACGCCCGAAGCGGTGCAGGCGATTATCGACGGTATGGCCTGGCTGGGCTTGAATCACGACGAAGGCCCGTTCTACCAGACCAAGCACCTGACTCGCTACAAGGAGGTGATTGCTCAGATGCTGGAAAATGGCCAGGCTTATCACTGCTATTGCAGCAGCGATGAACTCGATGCCATGCGCGAGGCGCAACGTGCGCGCGGTGAAAAACCCCGCTATGACGGCCGCTGGCGCCCCGAGCCTGGCAAGACGCTGCCAGCCGTGCCAGCCGGTATCGATCCGGTGGTTCGCTTCCGTAACCCCACCGAAGGCAATGTAGCGTGGAAAGACCTGGTGAAAGGCACGATCGAGTTTGCCAACAGCGAGCTCGACGACCTCATCATCGCGCGTGGCGACGGCACCCCCACCTACAATTTCTGTGTGGTGGTGGATGACTGGGACATGCAGATCAGCCATGTGATACGCGGCGACGACCACGTCAATAACACGCCGCGACAGATCAACATCCTCAAGGCGCTGGGCGCGCCGGTGCCGCAATACGCGCACCTGTCGATGATCCTCGGCGACGATGGGACCAAGCTGTCGAAGCGCCACGGCGCGGTGTCGGTGATGCAGTATTTCGAGGAAGGCTATTTGCCCGAGGCGGTCATCAACTACCTCGCAAGGCTGGGCTGGTCGCACGGCGATGCGGAAATTTTCGATCGTGAGCAATTCGTGCAGTGGTTCGACCTCGACCACATTACCCCCTCAGCCGCGCAGTTCAACACCGAAAAGCTACGCTGGCTTAACCAGCACTATATCAAGGCTGCTGATGACGCGCGGCTGGCCGATCTCA
>JBKJIS010000170.1:0-9298 GCA_046598305.1 Thiobacillus sp. | reverse complement strand
TCGGGCGCGACCACGCCGCGCGGCAAGCTTATTTTCGGCTTGGGTGCGGGCTTCCTCACCATCATCATTCGCACTTGGGGGGGGTACCCGGACGGCGTGGCTTTCGCCATCCTGCTGATGAACCTGAGCGTTCCCTTGATCGATACCTGGACCCAACCGCCCATTTATGGCGGTGGCAAGCGCAACAGCAAGGAACCGTCCGCATGAACCCGTTAATCAAGGCCGCCTCACGCAATGCCTTGCGCACGAGTGTCATCCTGTTTGCGTTCGCAGTTGTCGCCACTTCACTCTTGGTGTTCACGTTCAATCACACGCAGCCCAACATTGAGCGCAGCCAGCAAGCCGCCAAGCTGGCGCAGCTAAACCAGGTATTGCCGCATTCACTGTATGACAACGACCTGCTCTCCAGCCAGCGCAGCGTCCCACCCGATCCGCAACTGGGAACCCAGCAGCCCTCCGCAATGTGGGTTGCGCGCCGTGGCGATACCGTCACCGCTGTGGTGCTCGAAGCCATTGCCCCGGAAGGCTACAGTGGAAATATCAACTTGCTGATCGGCATCGATCTCAACGGTGGCGTCACCGGCGTTCGCGTAACGAGCCACCGTGAAACGCCCGGACTCGGCGACTATATCGAACGGCAAAAAAGCCCTTGGATCGAACAATTTGTTGGCAAGTCGATGAGCCAGCCTGCCAACAAACTGTGGGGGGTAGCCAAAGATGGGGGCGCATTCGATGCCCGGGCCGGCGCCACCATCACACCGCGGGCGGTGGTCAAGGCCGTCCGCAGCACGCTCGAGTATTTTGCACGCAACCGCCGTGCGATCATTGCACTGCCCCCAACCGAAAAGACTACGCCAGCCAAGGAGCCCCCCCATGATGACGGCCACTGAATTGCGCAGCCTGTTTCAAAATGGTCTCAGCAAACAGAATGCTGGACTGGTGCAACTGCTCGGCCTGTGTCCGCTGCTGGCGATCAGTAACTCCTTGGTGAACGCGCTGGCACTCGGTCTGGCTACCATGCTGGTGATGGTCTTTTCCAGTGGCGCAGTTTCTGCCGTGCGCAATTTTGTGCCCCATGAAATCCGCATTCCGGTTTTTGTGCTCATTATCGCTGCACTGGTCACCGTGATCGATCTGGCCATACATGCCTATGTTCATCGCTTGTACCTGGTGCTGGGCATCTTTATTCCGCTCATCACCACCAACTGTATCGTGCTGGCGCGTGCCGACGCGTTCGCATCCAAAAACCACCCCCTGCATAGTATGGTCGATGCCTTTGCAATGGGTCTGGGGCTGACATTGGTGCTGGTGGTGCTGGGCAGCATGCGCGAACTCGTCGGCCAGGGCACCCTGTTCTCAGGGATCAATCTGGTATTTGGCGAAGATGCCCAACAATTCGTGTTGCACGTGCTGCCTGATTACCAGGGATTTTTGCTGGCGATTCTGCCGCCCGGCGCCTTCATTTCACTGGGTCTGCTGATTGCTGCGCACAACTGGAACAAGGCGCGGGCTGAACAACGCGCCCACTCAGCCCACCTCGCTGCGGCATGAAGACACTAGACAATGAATCCAGCCAAGCGACAAGAAATATTCAGCCGGCTACGTGCCGCCAACCCCCACCCCACTACTGAACTTGAATACACCACCCCTTTCGAACTGCTGGTGGCCGTGGTGTTGTCGGCACAGTCCACTGACAAGGGCGTGAACCTTGCAACCCGCAGACTGTTCCCGATGGCCCATACCCCAGAGGCCATGTACGCGCTGGGCGAAGCCGGGCTGGCCGAAACCATCAAGACCATCGGACTCTACACAAGCAAGGCCCGTCATCTCATTGCCACCTGCAAAATGTTGATCGATCTGCACGACAGCGCGGTTCCAGCTGACCGGACTGCGCTCGAAGCACTGCCCGGCGTGGGGCGCAAAACAGCCAATGTGATGCTTAATACCGCGTTCGGTCAGCCGACCATGGCGGTCGATACCCACATTTTTCGTGTCTCCAACCGCATCGGTCTTGCTCCTGGGAAAACGGTTCTGGAGGTGGAGAAAAAACTGCTGAAGACCATTCCTGCTGAATTTCGCATCGATGCCCACCACTGGCTGATTCTGCTTGGTCGCTATATATGCCAGGCGCGCAAACCCAAATGTGGTGAATGCCTCATTGCTGACCTGTGCGAATACAAGGCTAAAAATGTTTAGCCCAAGCAATGTTTAGCCCGAGCAATGTTTAATCCCAGCCGCGACCAGGTTCGCCAGTTTTTCTTTGCGGTATGGGCAAAATATCGCGCTGGACAGCCTTTGGCTGGCGCAGAACAGCCTGCGCTTGATGCTGTGCTGGCACACCCTGAATACCATGGCATCCTCGATCAACCCGAGCGTTATCAGGAACGGGATTATTTGCCCGAAGCGGGTGAAACCAATCCTTTTCTGCATTTATCCATGCATCTGGCGATTGCCGAACAGTTATCGGTGGACCAGCCCCCCGGCATCCGTGCGCGCTACCAACAGTTGATCACACTGCATAGTGACGAGATGGACGCCCAGCACGCCATCATGGAATGCCTGGGAGAAATGATCTGGCAGGTGCAGCGCCACCAGACCGCTTTCGATTCAGCTGCCTATTTGCGCTGTCTGGACCAACAACTTAAAAAAACTGAATAATTTATTGTTCCTAACAATCGACACGACCAAGTCTTAATTTTGCTGCAATCCTGTCGATAAGCCTGATGACGGCGCCGGTGCAACCGTAAAAATCTCAACAGCAGCGTGGCAAAGGAATCGCTCCGTTCAGGATTGTTATCTGTCGTAGCCGGGTGCACGCCGCACCGGATCGGCCCTGATCCCGTGCTATTCGACTCGCCGCATTTAATCAGGACCCCAGATGACACAGGTAGAGCAACTCGAAATCAGCACACAATTACCCAGCCCCAAAGGGGTAGCCTTGGCTGTGCTCGAGTTGTCTCAACGCGAAAATGTGACCCTGGGTGAAATTGCCCGCGTCATACAAACCGACCCAGCCTTGTCTGGACGCCTGATCAAACTCGCCAACACCGCTACGCGCATTGCACGCCCTGTGGTATCGGTGCAAGAAGCCGTCGTGCGCCAAGGCATGACCACGGTGCGACAGCTTGCACTGGGGTTTTCGCTGCTGGACCAATACCGTTCCGGTGCCTGCGTAGCATTTGATTATCAAGCCTACTGGTCGCACTCACTCCTGATGGGACTGACCATGCAGGCGCTGGGCGAGCGCGTAAGGGTTGCCGCTGCCGACGAAATGTTCATTTGTGGCCTGCTGGCACAGGTGGGCCAACTGGCGCTGGCAACCGCGTATCCGGATAAATACAACACGGTACTGACCGACTATCGTGCAGAGGGAATTCAAACCCTCGGCGCCCATGAGCGCAACCATCTTGGAACCGACCACACTGAATTGGGCAACGTGCTCATGAGCGATTGGGGCATCCCCAAGGCCTTTACCCATCCCATCGCCCAGTATGAGGATGAAATTCCCCCGAGCTACCCACATGACTCACGCTCAGCCAGCTTCACTTTGATGCTGCGTTTATCGCATCGCCTGGCTGACCTTGGTCTGGCCGAAGCCGACCAACGCCCCAGATTAGCCAAGGAATGGATCTCACTGGCAACCGAACTCGATATCCCGCTTGAGGCTTCCGGACTCTTCATTGACGAGGTCATTGCGAGCTGGCGTGACTGGGGCGTACTACTTCACATCCCTACCGCATCATTGCCCACCTTCACCGAACTCACGCAACGCACACATTCCTCATCGAACAAAGAAACATCATTACGCATTCTGGTTGCAGATGGCAACGCCCTAACCCGCCATCGGATTATGGGTTTGCTGATTGAAGAAGGCGGGCATTTCGTTTACCCGGCCGATGATGGCAATGCCGCCCTGGCATTGGCAATGGAGGTGCTTCCCCATGTCATCATCACGCACATTAATTTACCGCGCCTGAATGGTTCTGATTTATGCCAGGCCTTGCGCGCAACCGACGAAGGCCAGCGCATGCACATTGTGCTGATGGCGGACGACAACGATGAAGCCCATCGAACGGGTGCTTACGAAGCAGGGGCTGATGCCTACGTACCCAGCACAATCAGCGCCATCGGACTGCGCGCTCGACTCTTTTCAGCGCAGCGCCTGGTGCAACTGCAAAATGCATGGTCCAAAGACCGGGCTCAACTTCGCCAGACTGCGGCAGAACTGGCCGTTGCCAATCGCCGGCTGGCAACTGCTGCCCTCACCGATTTGTTAACCGGGCTGCCCAATCGTCGTTCGGCCATGGACCTGCTCTCACAGGCATGGAGCGCGGCTACCCGCTCCGGCTTGCCGCTGTCGGTGATGGTGATCGACATCGACCATTTCAAACAGATCAATGACACTTTTGGTCACGCTAGCGGAGATATTGTGCTACGCGAAGCCGCGCATTCGCTGCGCGCATCAGCACGCCGGGAAGACAGCGTATGCCGCATAGGCGGCGAGGAATTTCTGGTTATCTGCCCCAGCACTGACCTCAAGGCCGCGATGCGCTCTGCCGAACGTTTGCGTGCCAGCCTGGAAGCCAAACCGATTTTGATCGGACACACCGAGAAAACCATAACGGCCAGTATCGGTGTCGCGGTGCACGAGGTGGACACCGCCGACATCGATGCGCTGGTCAGTGCGGCAGACAAGGCGCTCTATCAAGCCAAGAAGGGCGGACGTAACCAGGTGTGTGCCAGCAACGCCTGATCCTGCAAAACGCATTTTCTAAAAAACGGCCTAAAAAAACGGGCGCTGCCATTGATCAATGGCAGCGCCCGTTTTCAGTTTGAAGCAGCACGCTCAATACTTCAGCTTCAGGCCGTTCTGCTTGGAGAAAAACAGCGCCAGATCCAGCATGTCGGCATCGGTCAGGGTTTGCACCTGGCCTGCCATGATGGGATTGCTGCGCTTGCCCGACTTGTAGTCCTTGAGCGAATGGTAAAGATAATCACGCTGCTGACCTGCCAGCGTGGGGAAGGAAGGCACCGTGCTCACCCCCACGGCGCCGTGACAGCCCGCGCAGGTGGTTGACTTGGCCTTGCCCGCTTCATAGTTGCCTTTGGCATGAACCGGCAGCGAAAAACCCAGCGCAACGGTCGCGAGGATAAACAATGTTTTTTTCATGATGGTGTCCTCGGTTATTTGGCAGGGCCACTGTATGAAGAAGCGTAATAAGCCGCGAGATCTTCCATGTCCTGCTCGGACAAACTCCCGGCAATCCCTTTCATGCTGGGGTGACTCCGCTCGCCATTCTTGTAGGCCTTGAGCGCTGCCACAAGATATTCCGCATGTTGTCCGCCCAACTTGGGCACGCTGTACACGCTGGGGTAAGCAGTGCGCCAGCCTGGGATGCCATGGCAACCGGCACACATCGAGGTTTTCATTTGTCCGGCCTTGGGGTCGCCTGCCGCCTGTACCGGCACGGCCAACACCAAAAGCACGGACGCGCACAGCGCTATCGTGGTGGTTTTCATCTTCCTCGCTCTCTCTGGTTGAGTTGTCATCAGGCCCCGTCTATCGCAGGGTTTAGGCTTTATTATAAAACCGTATGCTCCACTCGGGACGGTTCGGGCGGGCTAAAAATCCTTTTATGACAGAGCTTTATAGTATTATTCTCTAATATTCTTCTGGAGTTTGCGTGATCGATCTCAAGGCCTGTCCGCTCTGGCTGTATCGTCTTTTGCCCTTTTTGCGCTGGTGGCCCAACGTCACCCCGCAAACTTTCAAGAGCGACGCCCTTGCAGCGCTAACTGGCGCGATGATCGTCCTGCCCCAAGCGGTGGCCTTTGCGACCATCGCCGGTCTGCCCCCTGAATATGGTTTGTATGCGGCCATGGTGCCTGCCATCGTAGGTGCCATGTGGGGCTCAAGCTGGCATCTGGTATCGGGACCCACGACCGCCATCTCGATTGTGGTTTTTGCGTCCATCAGTCCACTGGCCGAGCCCGGTAGCGCGCAATTCATCGGCATGGTGCTCACGCTGACCTTATTGGCCGGGCTGATCCAATTGGCAATGGGGCTCGCGCGACTGGGTGCGCTGGTCAACTTTATCTCTCACACAGTCATCATCGGTTTCACCGCAGGCGCGGCGATTCTGATCGCCACCAGCCAGATCAAGAACTTCTTCGGGCTGGATATTTCGCGCGGCGCGCATTTTCATGAGGTGCTCATCCAGTTTGGCACCCATATCGTCGACACGCAGCCCTGGGTGCTCACGGTAGGCCTGGTCACGCTGGTGTCGGGCATCCTTGCCAAACGCTATCTGAGCAAACTGCCTTACATGATTGTCGCCATGGTGGCTGGCAGCCTGGTAGCGGCCCTCCTCAACTACGAGATGGGTGCGGAGCAAACCGGTATCCACACTGTTGGCGCACTGATTGCATCGTTCCCCCCCCTATCGCTGCCGGACTTTTCCCTCACGGCCATCAAGCAAACCCTGTTTCCCGCCACCATCATTGCAATTCTGGCTTTAACCGAAGCAGTAGCCATTGCACGCTCGGTCGCAACTAAGTCAGACCAGCGAATCGATAGCAACCAGGAGTTTGTCGGGCAGGGCTTGTCGAATATCGCGGGCAGCTTTTTCTCCGGCTATGCCTCCAGCGGCTCGTTCAACCGTAGCGGCGTCAATTACGCCTCGGGCGCAAAAACACCGTTGGCTGCAGCGATGTCAGCGGTATTCCTGCTGCTGATTGTCCTGCTGGTAGCGCCGCTTGCCGCCTATCTGCCGGTCGCCTCAATGGCCGCCATTCTGTTCATCGTGGCGTGGAGTCTGATCGACTTCCATCACATCGGCGAAATCCTCAAGCGCCACAACAAAGAGCGCATTATTCTTGCCATCACCTTCATCGGAACCTTGGTCGACCTTGAAAAGGGCATTTTTCTCGGTATTCTGGCGTCGCTGATGTTTTATCTGTACCGCACATCGCAACCGTCCATTCGCGAGCTGGTGCCGTCATTCATTAATCGTCTGAACCCGCAGCGTAAGCTTGTGGCAGTCGACACGGACGCCCCGGCTTGTCCGCAATTGTCGATCTTGCGTGTTGAAGGATCAATCTTTTTTGGGGCGGTAGAACACGTCCAGCAACATTTCCGCAATGTGGACGAAACAGACCCAGGCAAAAAACACCTATTGCTGGCGGCCCGCGCCATCGGTTTCATCGATCTGTCGGGTGCCGAACTGCTCGCCAAGGAAGCCATCAGACGTCGCAAAATGGGCGGTGGCCTGTATATCGTCGGCGTACAACCCGGCCTGTGCGAAATGATGAAGCGCAGCGGCCAGGTTGACACCGTGGGTGAAGACCATATTTTCAGCCATAAAGGCGATGCCATTAAAGCGATTTACGCTCGAATGGACAATGAAATCTGTCGCACCTGCACGGCACGCGTATTCCGCGAATGCCATGTGGCGCTGCCGGACGGCACACCACGAAGCGATTAATTAACGGATGCCTTTTGCGCCCGACGCCATACCCAAGGTGGCGTCGGTGCAGCATCAATCCAAAGCCCGCGTAGTGCACGGCGCGCTTCATTCTGCGCAGCCCGCGCTTCCGCATTGCGCCGATAGCGCGAAAATGACCAGGCAAGGCCTAAACGCACCATCTCGGTATTGATCTGCAACGCGCCCATTTGAAGGTGCGCGACTTTGCGTCCATAAGCGTCAGTCGCCACCATGTTGATTTCCACGGGCTGGTTCAGCACCAGTGCCTTCAAGGTGCGCGTTGCCATGTCGCCGTAGGCTTGGTCTTTCTCGGGCGCATCGATATCCGCCAGACGGATTTTCAGGAAAGCGCGCGATTGGGCGCCATAGTGGTCGGGTTTGAACAACACTGTATCGCCATCGATCACCACAACAACGACTCCGCGCAAGGTGTCGGCCAGCGCCGGCAGGGCGATGGCCCATACCGCAACCAACAGGCACACCCTCAGGCAGTGTTTCACCCGGCCAACATTTCTGCCGCGTGTTGGCGTGTCGTCGTCGTGATTTTGAGTCCGCCCAGCATGCGCGCGATTTCTTCAATCCGGGTTTCTGCATCAAGTGTTTCGATGTTGGACGAAACAAAGCCGCCGTTGGCTTGTTTGCTCACCCGCAAGTGTTGGGTGCCGCGTGCGGCCACCTGGGGTAAATGGGTGATGACCAGCACCTGCCGGGTTTCGCCCAGCTTCGCCAATCGACGCCCGACCGCTTCGGCCACGCTGCCACCGATGCCCACATCGACTTCGTCGAATATCAGTGTCGGCACGCCCGCCACTCCAGATAGCGCAGTCTGTATTGCCAGGCTGATGCGCGACAACTCGCCCCCCGATGCCACCTTGGCGAGCGGCCCCGGCAGCAGGCCCGGATGGCTGGCAACCAGAAAGCTGACGTCCTCCATTCCGTGCGCACGCGGCTCGCTCACCGGCTGCAGTTGAATGTCGAGTTGACCGCCAGCTAGCGCAAGTTCGTGCATCGTGTCTGTTACGTGTTTCGATAAAGCGGCAGCGGCCTTACCGCGTTGCGCAGTCAATTGTGCTGCACCTTTTTTGTAGTGCCCCCAGGTGGCATCTTCTTTTTCCTGCAAAGCATCGAGGTCATCGCTGGCAACCAGTTCGGCCAGCCGAATCTGAAACTGTTCAAGCAGACCGGCCAGCGCACCGGGTACAACCCGATGCTTGCGTGCCAACAGATGCATGTCGCTGAGCAAACGGTCAAGTACAGTCAATCGTTCGGGGTCGAGATTAAGGGTGTCAGCGTAGCGGCGCAGCGCATGAACCGCTTCCGCGATGTTGGCACTGGCCGAATTCATCAAAGTGCCGATCTCGGCCAGGCTGTCATCCACCGCCGTCATCGTGTCGAGTCGCGCACTCATTTCACCCATCTGGCTGGACACCGCAGCATCTCCTTCGTCCAGCCCCTGAATCAGCGCCTGACTGCCTTCGATCAATGCTGTAACGTGGGCCAGACGTGCATGCTCAATTTGAATTTCGTCCCAGCGTGGCAGGTCGTCGCCCAGCGCGCGCAGCTCTTCCACCGCCAGCGTCAGGCCTTCGCGTTCGATCTGCCGCGCCTGACCGTGCGACTCGCACGCCAGCCGTAGCTGCCGGGCGTGCTGCCAGGCATGCCAGGCCGCACTCACCACCACAGTTTGCTGCTGGGCACCGGCATACGCATCAATGACTTCGCGCTGCGCCTGCGGCCGCAACAAGGCGTGATGCGCATGCTGACCATGAATGTCGAGCAGAAACTCGGCGGCTTCCTTCAATTGCATCAGCGGG
>JBKJIS010000052.1:0-19866 GCA_046598305.1 Thiobacillus sp. | reverse complement strand
CGCCATTGCACTGGTATTGCTCGATGTCGACCACTTCAAGTCGATCAACGACAAACTCGGTCATGCTGCGGGGGATCAGGCCTTGGTAGCGCTGGCAAAAACGCTCAAGGCGCTCACACGCAGTTCTGACATGACCTCCCGGCTGGCTGGCGACGAGTTTACGGTGCTGCTGTCCGGGCTGGATAATCCCGGCGTCGAGGTTTGGTACCAGCGTTTGGCCGATCATTTCAGAGGTGAGCTGCGCGCAACTGGCTTGCAAGTGGATAACACAATCAGCGCAGGCCAGACCTGGTTGCAGAGCATGGCGGGCGATAGCATCGGCAAGGCGCTCGCCCGCGCAGACTACGCACTCTATCAGGCCAAGGCGCGTGGCCGTGGCCAACTGGTGCTGGATGAAGCCGTTCGTGACAACAGTGAAGGGTAGAATCCGCGCATGTTTGAAAACACCTCGCCCGCTCCATGATCGAAACCGACCGCCTGATTGCCCCCGCCGCCGTCAGTCCTGTCGAGGAACAGGTCGAGCGCGCGCTGCGGCCGCGCACGCTGGCCGAATACGTCGGCCAGGCCAAGGCGCGCGAGCAGCTCGAAATCTTCATCCACGCTGCCAGGAATCGCAGCGAAGCACTCGACCACGTCCTGCTGTTCGGCCCGCCGGGGCTGGGCAAGACCACGCTGGCGCACATCATCGCGCGCGAAATGGGCGTCAACCTGCGCCAGACCTCCGGCCCGGTGCTGGAACGCGCGGGCGACCTGGCGGCGCTGCTGACCAATCTGGAGCCGAACGATGTGCTGTTCATCGACGAGATTCATCGCCTGAGTCCGGTGGTCGAGGAAGTGCTCTACCCCGCGCTGGAGGATTTTCAGATCGACATCATGATCGGCGAAGGCCCGTCGGCGCGCTCAGTCAAGCTCGACCTGCCGCCGTTTACCCTGATTGGTGCGACCACGCGCGCCGGCATGCTCACCAACCCGCTGCGCGACCGCTTTGGAATCGTTGCAAGGCTGGAGTTTTACTCAGCAGAAGAACTGGGCTTTATCGTCCATCGTTCGGCAGGCTTGTTGCAGATGAATCTGGAAGAAGCCGGCGCGCTGGAAATTGCCCGCCGTTCGCGCGGCACCCCGCGCATTGCCAATCGACTGTTGCGGCGGGTGCGCGATTACGCTGAAGTAAAAGCGGAGGGTCACGCCACCGGCGCAGTGGCGGATGCGGCATTGATCATGCTCGATGTCGACCGTGCCGGCCTCGATGTGATGGATAGAAAACTGCTGTCGGCCATTATCGAAAAATTCATGGGCGGCCCGGTTGGACTAGACAACCTCGCTGCCGCGATTGGTGAAGAGCGCGACACCATCGAGGACGTGCTCGAACCTTATCTGATTCAGCAGGGTTATTTGCAGCGGACTCCGCGCGGCCGCATTGCTACACCGCTGACCTATCGTCACCTAGGCCTGATTGCGCCATCTGGCGATCCCGGCGCGGACTTGTTTTGAGCGCCGGGTTCGATTTGAGCGCCGGGTTTCACTGGCCCGTCCGCGTCTATTGGGAAGACACCGATGCCGGTGGCGTGGTGTATTACGCCAACTATCTAAAATTCATGGAGCGTGCGCGTTCTGAATGGCTGCGCGCACTCGGCTTCGAGCAGGATGAACTTCGGAGCAGCACGGGAGTCATGTTCGTAGTGCGTAAGGTGGAGGTGGATTACCTGTCGCCCGCCCGATTTAACGATGAGATTCATGTTGACGTCAGCGTGCATGAAGTCGGCCGTGCCAGTCTCAGTGTGAAACAAACGCTCACACGAGGACCCACCCGGTTGGTTTCGGCGAAGGTCAGGCTGGCTTGTGTTGACGCGTCGCATTTCAAACCCGTTAAAATACCCTCGCTCATTCTTCAAGCACTGGCTCAAGAAACGTGAACCCTGAACTCGGTCAAGACCTCTCGCTGCTCCACCTCATCATCAACGCCTCGTTGCCGGTGCAATTCGTGATGGCGATATTGCTCTTCGCATCGATGATGTCGTGGTGGTACATCTTCATCAAGATGTTTGCGTTAAAGCGCGCCCTCACTGTAACCGACAGCTTTGAAAAGGAATTCTGGGGCGGTGGCGACATCAATGTCATGTATAAACGGGTGGCTGCCGAACGCGAAAATGCGGGTGAAATGGAACGCATTTTTGAAGCGGGGTTTCGTGAGTTCATGAAGCTGCGGCAGCAGACCGGGCTGTCGCTTAACGTCATCATCGACGGCACCCGCCGTGCGATGCGTGCAACTTATCAGCGCGAACTGGATGGCCTGGAATCACACCTGGCTTTTCTTGCTACAGTGGGTTCGGTGTCGCCTTACGTCGGATTGTTTGGCACGGTATGGGGCATCATGATCGCCTTCATGGGGTTGTCGAGCGTGGCGCAAGCCACGCTCGCCCAGGTTGCGCCCGGTATCGCAGAGGCCCTGATCGCCACCGCCATGGGTCTGTTTGCTGCAATCCCTGCCGTGGTCGGATACAACCGCTATACGCACGACATTGATCGCCTGTCGAACCGCATGGAAAGCTTCATTGAAGAGTTTTCCAATATTTTGCAACGGCAAACGATCAAGGCTGGTTAGGCAGTGGCACGGAATCGCAAACTGGTGGCCCAGATCAACGTCGTGCCGATGATCGACGTGATGCTGGTGCTGCTCGTTATTTTTATGGTGACGGCACCCTTCGTCAATCCGGGGCAGGTCGAACTGCCGAGTGTCGGCAAGACGTCACAAACCCCGTCGCAGCCGCTTGAGATCATCATAAAAGAGTCGGGTGAATATGTATTGCGCGACCGGGCTGCAGGCAACGCCGAGCAGAGTGTGAAAAAGTCGGATTTGGCGAAAGAAATTGCTGCCTTGCATCGCGCTTCGCCAGACCAGCCCGTGGTGATTGCCGCTGACAAGAGTGTTCGCTATGAAGAAGTGATGGACACAATGACATTGCTGCAACGGGCCCAGATCACCCGCATCGGACTGCTCGCCCGCCCGGCACCATGAATTTACCGGTAGACGCGCCCTTCGTCCCCCGTCCCGGCGCAAACCTTGCCGCGGGCGCCATGGCATTGGGCGTGCATGTGCTCTTTCTGCTGCTGCTGGTGTTTGGGGTGTCGTGGCAGACCCAGCAGCCGGCGCCAGTGATGGTCGACATATGGGATGCGGTACCCCCCCTGCCGACGCCAAGGCCGCGTCCCCAACCAAAAACCGAGCCGCCAGAGCCTGTCAAGTTGCCGGCTCCCGTTAAAGTTGAGCCGGTTCCCGCTAAAGTTGAGCCGGTTCCCGCTAAAGTTGAGCCCGCTCCCGTTAAAGTTGAGCCCGCACCGGTGGTCAAAGAAGTGCCGCTGCCCAAAGCGCCCGATATCGCGCTGGAGAAAAAGAAGGCTGACGCGGAGCGCGTGCAAAAACTCAAGGCGCTGCATGAGGCTGAACAAAAATCCCGGGATGAAGCGGCACACACCGAGGCAGAAGCCATCAAGAAAAAACGCGCGTTGCTGCGCAAAATGGATGAAGAGGCGTTGTTGCAACGGATTGCCGATGAAGACGCGGCCAACGAGACGCGACGCCTGAAGCAGGCCGAGGCCAAAGTCGCGGCGAGTAAACGCCAGGCTGAGTTTTCGAGTGCGGTGGGGCAATATCGCGACAAAATCAGTGCGGCCGTGCGCGGCAATACGCGCCTCCCCGACAATCTGAAGGGCAATCCTGAAGTGCGATGTTTAGTACGATTGTTGCCCACAGGTGAAGTGCTGAGCGTCAAGGTGACGCAGTCGAGCGGGAATGTGGCTTACGATGAGGCCGTGGTCCGGGCAATCGAAAAGTCATCCCCGCTGCCTTTGCCTGCCGACCGTGACGCCCGCGCTGAATTTGTTCCGGAACTTTCTTTCGTTCATCGTCCCAAAGACTGAGCGTGGTTGTTGACGCATACGATTCCACACGTGCTTCAGCGCGTAGTGGATCGGAGTCCTTTAGGGCTTTAGCGTCTTTACAACCACGGCCTGCCCTTTATGCCCTCCGGGTACTTGCCGGAAGCGCTTCGTGAGGCTGCCGGCCAAGCGGGCTATGCTAGACTCAGTTTGCTAATCAAGTACGTTTGACCGAGATTACCGTGCCCATGTTACGTACCCTAGTGCTTTCCCCGCTGTTGTTTCTTGCCTTTCTGAGCGTGTCGTTTTCTACCTACGCAGCTATGGAAATCCAGGTAATCGGTGGCGCGGCCAACAAAATTGAGGTGGCGATGGTGCCATTCCAGACTGCGGCGGGTCAGCCGATGCCGGCACTGACGCACATTGCGGGAGATGATCTGACACGCAGTGGCCAGATCAAACTGGTTGATGTGAGCGGCATGCAGCAGTCGGCTGATCTCGCGCAGGTCAACTATGGAATCTGGCGCAGCAAGGGGGCAGAAGCCATGGTGATCGGCCAGGTCACAGCACTTCCCGGCGGTCGCTTTGAAGTCCGCTTCCGTCTACTCGATGTCATCAAGCAAACGCAGCTGGCAGGATACAGTTACAACATTTCGGCGGATCAGTGGCGCACTACTGCTCATCAGATTGCGGACATCGTCTATGAAAAACTGACAGGGACAGCGGGCACATTCAGCACCCGTATCGCCTACGTGCAGAAACAGGGGAAACGCTTTGAACTGCGGGTTGCAGATGCGGATGGGCAGAATCCGAAAACCGTGGTGCGTTCAAATGAACCGGTGATTTCCCCGATGTTTTCGCCAGATGGAAACCAACTGGCCTATGTGTCGTTTGAGGACAAAAAGCCAGTTGTCTATGTGCAATCACTGCAGGATGGCAGCCGCCGCAAGACAGCCGCCTTTAAAGGATCGAATTCTGCGCCCGCGTGGGCACCGGACGGCAAACGGCTTGCTGTGGTGCTCACCCGTGACGATGCATCACAGATTTACCTGATTAACGCTGACGGCAGTGGGCTCACCCGATTAACACGGGGGGGAAGCATTGATACCGAGCCCGTCTTTTCCCCCGATGGTCAGACGATTTATTTCACCTCCGACCGAGGCGGTAGCCCACAACTCTACCGGGTGGCCTCCAGCGGCGGTGAGCCCAAGCGCGTAAGCTTCAGTGGCACCTACAACGTATCGCCCACAATCAGTCCGAATGGTAAGCTTCTGGCTTATATCGGCCGGGATGAAGGACGTTTCCGGGTAATGTTGCTTGACCTTACGAGCGGACAGACGCGTGCTCTGACGGACTCGGCGCGTGACGAATCCCCCAGTTTTGCGCCTAATGGCCAAGCTGTTTTATACGCGACAGTTCAGGCTGGACGGGGTGTGTTGGGAACAGTCAGCCTGGATGGAAAGACGCATGCACGCTTGTCCGAATCGGGTGTCGATGCCCGCGAGCCTGCTTGGGGACCCTGATAGTCCTGATAGTGTCCTGATATCAAGCCAGCGAAATCGAAGCGATGTCATCTGCGCTTTGCTTTATGGATGGTTGGGGTCATTGCTGGAAACAGGTGTATCCACCCAATGTAAAAGGCAAGCCCCATGCGGTCCAGAATAATTACACCGCGAAGAAAAACCTTTTTTAAAAAAGTCACCAAAGGAGCGATGAATGAACAAAATACTAGGGTCCGTGCTGCTGACATTAACTCTGACCGCATGCGGTACAACCAGTGGCACTAAAGCGACTGTTGAAGATCGCACAGGCGGCAAGGCTGATGCAGCCATGACTTCCCAAACCGGTGGCACTTCGGGAGGCACTGAAGCCTCCAAAACCGGTGGCACTACGGGAGGCACTGAAACCTCTGCACTGGGTAGCAAGGGCGTGGGCGCAAGCACACTTGATGGCAGCAGCTATACCGGCGATCCCCGCAAAAATCCGGCCAGCCCCATGTCCAGCCGTAGTGTGCATTTTGATTTCGACCAGTTCGTGGTGAAAGACGAATACCGCGCAATGCTGGAATCGCATGCCGCTTACCTCCTTTCGAAGCGCGATGCACGCATTATTTTGCAAGGCAATGCCGACGATCGTGGTAGCCGTGAGTACAACCTGGCGCTGGGGCAAAAGCGTGCTGAAGCAGTTCGCAAAGCGCTCGCCGTACTGGGCGTGAGCGATGTGCAGATGGAAGCCGTCAGCTTTGGCGAAGAAAAGCCGCGTAAAGAAGGTGATGCCGAAGAAGCGTATGCAGATAACCGCCGCACCGATGTGGTGTATGCCGACGAGTAAATGGCCTTGAGACAGTTATTAAGCTTTGCCTGTGTATTGGCGCTCATGCTGGTTCGACCGGCGTGGGCGGCTAATACGGATGAGCTCGCTCGACAGCTACAGGCAATGCAACAGATCGTCGGTTCACTCGACGCCCGTCTTGCCAAACTGGAAAGTGTAGCCCAGCAAAATCAGCCGCTGCTGGGCATGCTGCAGGAAGTTGAAGCGCTCAAGTCAGAGCTTGCCAAATTGCGCGGCCAGGCTGAAGTCCAGGTGCATCAGATAGACACGCTCGGCAAACGACAAAATGATTTGTATGTTGATCTGGATCAGCGTGTCACGGATCTCGCCAAATCACTCAAGCCGGCTTCAGCATCCGGAGCAGGGGCGCCCGAGGCGGCCCCTCCACTGCCAGCACCTGCTGCTGTGGCGGCATCCCCACCGGGGCCCGTGGCGGCACCCTCCGCGCCGCAGCTCGACCCGACGATGGAGTCACGCAGTTATGAGGCCTCGCTCGATCTTTTTCGTGGAGCCAACTATGCGGGCGCTATTGCCGGCTTCAAGGGCTTCCTTAAGGCTTATCCGGACAGCACGCTGGCATCCAATGCGCAGTATTGGATTGGCTATTCTTATTTCGCCTTGAAGGATTACAAATCGGCTTTGACCCATCAGCAAAAATTGGTGGCGGTGTACCCAACCAGTGCCAAGGTGCCCGACGCCTTGCTCAACATCGCCAGCAGCATGATCGAGTTGGATGATTTAACGGGCGCACGTAAAGTCCTCGAAGCGCTGGTAGCAAAACATCCCGGCACCCATGCCGCCAATCTCGCCAGCCGCCGACTGTCTGCACTCAAGTAAGCATCATGTCCGAATCTCAACCCCTCTACCCGCAAGGGGTAGGCCGTGGTAGCAATGCCGATACATCGACACCCCCCACGCTCCGTTTAACGGAGGTGTTTTTTTCCCTGCAGGGCGAGACCAGCCGAGCGGGATTGCCCACGGTGTTCATTCGTCTGACCGGCTGCCCGTTACGCTGCCGCTGGTGTGATACGCCCTACAGCTTCCAGGGCGGTGAAACCGTCACCCTGACCGCGCTTCTTGCACAGGTTGCAGCGTTTGGCGCTGCAACGGTATGTGTTACAGGGGGGGAACCCCTGGCGCAAAAAAACTGCTTGCCGTTGCTGGTCGCGCTGTGTGACAGCGGGTATTCGGTCTCGCTTGAAACCAGCGGTGCGCTCGATGTCAGCAAGGTTGACCCGCGCGTCTCGCGCATTGTCGACATCAAGGCGCCGGATTCGGGCGAAGAAGCGCGCAACCGCTGGGAAAATATCACGCACCTGACACCGCAGGACGAAATCAAATTCGTGCTGGCCAATCGGGCTGACTATGACTGGGCGCGTGAAGTGATTAAAGCGCAAAAGCTCGCACAGGTCTGTCCGCTGTTGTTTTCGCCGGTGCAAGGTGAGTTGTCGCCGGCAAGCCTGGCCGAATGGATACTGGCCGATCGCTTGCCAGTGCGATTACAGATGCAACTTCACAAGGTGTTGTGGGGGAACACGCCCGGAAAATGAAGCCCGCCGTCATTTTGCTTTCAGGCGGACTGGATTCCGCTACGGTCCTCGCCATTGCACGTGAGGCGGGGTATGCCTGCCACGCCTTGAGTCTGGACTATGGTCAGCGTCACAAATCCGAGCTCGTTGCGGCGGCCCGGGTGGCGAAAACGCTGGGCGCTGTGGAACACCGGGTGATGCGTTTGGGATTAGGCGACATCGGGGGGTCGGCGTTAACGGATTCAGCCATCGCCGTGCCCGAATGCGCGACCGAAGGTATTCCGGTGACCTATGTGCCCGCGCGCAACACCGTCATGCTGTCGCTGGCGCTCGCCTGGGCCGAAGTGCTGGGTTCGCGCGACATCTTCATTGGCGTCAATGCGGTTGATTATTCCGGATACCCGGATTGCCGCCCCGAATTCATTGCCGCTTTCGAGCACATGGCCAATCTGGCTACACGCTCGGGCGTTGAAGGGGTAAAGCTTCAGGTTCATGCACCCCTGCAACACTTGTCCAAAGCGCAGATCATTCAGCGCGGTGCTGCGCTTGGGGTCGATTACGTGCAGACCGTGAGCTGCTATCAGGCCGACACCGAAGGATCGGCCTGCGGCCGGTGTGATTCCTGCCGGCTGAGACGCGAAGGATTTATCGCTGCGGGCATCCCTGACCCCACGCGATACGCGCATGAAATACTGGGGCAAGCTGACAACTCAGGTTCCATTTTGACGGCGGGGGAATCCCGACACTGAACCTCCTGCCGCTTGATTGCCCTATATCCGGTCTTGTCGAGCCCGGCCTGATTAACGGGTTGCCTTCCACTGGTATTTTTTGCCCAGTCCAGGTTTTCGCCTGTACGGATTAAAATTGAGTCCTTTGCCCGGACTTTGTGGCAAATACCGCTTTCACATCTAGAGGACAAGCAATCCAATGACATACGAAGATTTTGCCAGTGCGCAATCGTTTTTCCTGTGGTCGACGTTCGCCATCGCGTTGATATTGGGCGCCGTGGTCAACAAGACCAATTTTTGCACCATGGGCGCAGTGTCTGACTGGGTCAATATGGAAGACACCGGGCGCATGCGCGCCTGGGTGCTGGCCATCGCGATTGGCGTGCTGGGCGTCATGGGTCTGGAAGCGGCCGGCCTGGTGAACGTCACCAGCACCTTCCCGCCCTACCGCCAGAACAACCTGGTCTGGCTCGAAAACGTGCTCGGCGGTGTCCTGTTCGGCATAGGCATGACGCTCGCCTCGGGGTGTGGCAACAAGACACTGATCCGCATCGGCGGCGGCAACCTGAAGTCGATCATGGTGCTCTTGATCATCGCTTTGATCGCCTATTTCATGATCAACCCCTTCCCCGGCAGCGACAAAACCCTGTATTCGACCCTGTTCTATCCGTGGACCAACCCGGCCACGATTGCCTTATCCACCCCACAAGATCTGGGCGCCATGCTGTTCAGCGACAACGTCGCCACCGGCCGTATGGTGATGGGCGCCGTCATCGGTGGCTTGATGCTGCTGTGGGTTTTTAAATCAGCTGATTTCCGTTCCAGCTTCGACAACATTCTTGGCGGCCTCGTGGTCGGCCTTGTTGTGCTCGCCGCTTGGTACGTGACCAGCAATGTCATGGTCAACGCCGACGGAGAGCTCATGTCGTTGCAGGCCTACGTGCAGAACTGGGATCTGTATGCGCCGTCCGACGCCGTCCAGCCCGCTGCCACCGGCCCGCTGGCGGCGCAGTCCTTCACCTTCATCAACCCCATGGGCCAGACACTTGGCTACTTCGCCAGCGGCTTCAAGGGCACCCTGCTCACCTTCGGCATCATGGCGCTGGCTGGCGTCATCGCCGGCTCCCTGCTGTGGTCGCTGATCTCGCGCAGCTTCCGCATCGAGTGGTTCGCCTCCTTTAGCGACTTCGTCAACCACTCCATCGGTGCGATCCTGATGGGTTTTGGCGGCGTGCTCGCCATGGGCTGCACCATCGGTCAGGGCGTTACGGGTTTTTCTACCCTGGCCCTGGGTTCGATTCTGACCTTCGTTGCCATCGTCATCGGTAGCGCGGCCACCATGAAGGTGCAATACGCAATCATGATGCGTGGTGAAGCTTGATCAGAAACAGCGCGTCAGGATTAAAAATGCGCTTTTCAGTTCATAAAGCTGACATAAGCCTTTACCTCGCCATGCGGTATCGGCTATAATTTCGCGCTTTCGCGGAGAGGGTTTGTGCGAGTCGGCATGAATCAAATCCACGGGCCGGTAGCTCAGCCGGTAGAGCAGTGGACTTTTAATCCATTGGTCCCGAGTTCGAATCTCGGCCGGCCCACCATCAATGCAAAAAGCCACGGGAAACCGTGGCTTTTTGTTTTTGATGTGGCAGTGTCAGCTATCGTACCCTCGCTGATTCCTGATTGATGCTGCGTTATAGTTGTGTAAATAACACGCCTCCCCTGCTGCCTGCAATTGTTTATTTTGTTCTGCCGTAAGGGCGGCTCGCGTGCGTTGCGCGGGACGTAATATGGCCCAGCCTCTATTCAGGAGTCACAGATTCGTCAATCGCACTCACGTTGGCAGCGCGTAAAGCCGCCGAATGGATGGCGGTTGTTCACAGGCGCCAGCGTCTGGTGCTGAACGGTCGTTTGACGGATAGGCCGTGAACGGCATGGGATTGCAAGTAGCTGGCCAACTGCTTAAAAAGCCTGTCACTGCCGAATGTCCGACACAGGATGGGGATGGCAGTGCAGAAAAGGCCGAGTTCCTGCCAACGACCAAGCATCGATGAATGACGGCTTCCATGAGGGGGGGAGGTTCACTCGTTGAGGTTTTCTGCTCTGCCAATGACGCTTCCTGGCCGGTAACGATCGTCAGTACTGCACCACCGCTGGATCCAGGCTGCGCCACAAATACCAGGTGGCGACGGTACGCCAAGGAGCATGGCGTTCGCCATGCTGGCGTAAAGTTTTTGGGGTGGGCCGTTCACAGTTCAGATAATGCAGGGCAACGGCTTTTTGCAGACCGATGTCATCGACAGGCCATACGTCGGGGCGGCGCAGACTGAAAATCAGGAACATCTCGGCGGTCCAGCGGCCGATTCCACGTACGTCGATCAACTCGTTGATTACGGCTTCGTCTTCCATGGTGAGCCAGCGCGCGGGTTCGACGCGGCCATCGACAAAGTGCCCCGCCAGGTCATGCAGGTATTCGGCCTTGCGGCGCGATAAGCCACAGGCAGCGAGTGCCGTTTGTTCCAGGGTGACGATATGTTCGGGGGACACGTGGTGCGCATATTCAACGAAGCGCCCCCACACGGACTCTGCTGCCTTGACTGAAATCTGCTGGCCCACAATGGCGCGGGCGAGTGTTTGAAACGGATCGCCGCGATTGGCCAATACGGCATCGGGATAGCGCGCGATGAGCGCGGCCATCACCGGGTCGGCGGCGGCAAGTTCAGCACAAGCCTGTGGCCAATACGCCGGTGCGGCCAGGGTTTTCACAGCAGGATGATGTCGTATTGTTCCTGCGGGTAACTGGTTTCAACCTGAAGCGAGACGGGCTTGCCGATAAAGTCGATGAGCTGGGCGAGGCTGCCGGATTCTTCGTCGAGGAACATATCGATGACGCTTTGCGAAGCGGCGATGCGATATTCACGCGCTTCAAACTGACGCGCCTCACGCAGGATTTCACGCAGTACGTCGTAGCACACGGTTTGTGCGGTTTTGATTTCACCGCGCCCGGTGCAGGTGGGGCAGGGCTCACACAGGATGTGCGCTAGCGACTCCCGGGTGCGCTTGCGCGTCATTTCGACCAAACCCAGCGCTGAAAAACCGCTCACGGTGGTGCGCGTCGGATCACGCGCCAGGGTTTTTTTCAGTTCGGTCAACACCGCTCCCTGATGCTCGGCGTTATCCATGTCGATGAAGTCGATGATGATGATGCCGCCGAGGTTACGCAGGCGCAGTTGCCGCGCGATGGCCTGCGCGGCTTCGAGGTTGGTCTTGAAGATGGTGTCGTCGAAATTGCGCGCACCGACGAAACCGCCGGTGTTGACGTCGACGGTGGTGAGCGCCTCGGTCTGGTCGATGATGAGGTAGCCGCCGGATTTCAAATCAACTCGCCGCCCTAGTGCCTTGGCAATCTCGTCCTCGATCGAATGCAGGTCGAACAGCGGACGGTCAGCATCGAAATGCTGCAATTTATCGAGTACGGCATGGGTGTAATTCTGCGCGAACTCAGTCATGCGCTGAAAGGTTTCGCGCGAATCGATCAGGATGCGCGTGGTTTCACGGTTGACGAAATCACGCAGCACGCGCAGCGCCAGGTCGAGGTCTTGATACAACAGGCACGGCACGGCACAGTTGCCGCGCGACAGGATGCTGCTCCACAAGCGCCGCAGATATTCAATATCGGCACGCATTTCGGTGTCTTCTGCGGTTTCGGCCATGGTGCGAACGATGAAGCCACCTGTAGCATCAGGCGGCATCAACTGGTGCAGCTTCTGGCGCAGCAGTTCGCGTTCTTCCTCACCTTCGATTTTCTGTGAAATACCAATATGGGTTTCCTGCGGCAGATACACCAGATAGCGTCCGGCAAAGCTGATTTGGGTGGAAAGACGCGCACCTTTGGTGCCGATTGGGTCTTTGATCACCTGAACCATCAGGCTTTGACCTTCGTGCAGGATCTGCTCGATGGGCCGCTCCGGCTCACCGTTATGGCGTTCTTCCCAGATGTCGGCAACGTGAAGGAAGGCGGCACGTTCCAGGCCTACGTCGATAAACGCCGACTGCATCCCGGGCAGTACACGTACCACGCGCCCCATGTAGATATTGCTGACCAGCCCCCGGCACTGCGCACGCTCGATGTGCAATTCCTGCACTGAACCCAACAGGAGGACAGCGACGCGAGTTTCCTGCGGCGTAACGTTGACGAGAATTTCTTCGCTCATGGCAAAAGCTTATTCCATTTCTAAATCGAAAATGACTCGAAAATAAGCCGTTTAATCAACGACTCAGTCAGCTTTGATTTAGGAAAAGCATCAAACCGTCAGGCCAAAAGCTCTGAGAAGAACCGCCGTGTCATATAACGGCAATCCCATGACACCACTGTAGCTACCCTCGATACGTTCGACAAATAGGCCCCCACGCCCCTGAATGCCGTAAGCACCGGCCTTGCCTGAATATTCGCCAGTATCCAGATAGCGTGCGATGGTAGCCGCATCAAGTGTGGCAAACGTGACCTGGCTGGTCGACACACACCACTCCAGTCGCCCTTCATGTTGTATTGCCACAGCGGTGTGGACGGCGTGCTGGCGCCCGGATAACTGCATCAACATGGCTTCGGCCTCGGCCCGGCCGGCGGGCTTGCCAAGAATGACCTCATCCAGCTCGACCACTGTGTCCGCGCCCATTACTGGGAATCGAAGCAGGGTGCGTGTTTCCACTGCGCTCCAGCCACAGGTGGCTTTTTCGGTTGCCATTCGCTGGACAAAATCAGGTGCGGACTCATCGGCACGGGGTATTTCGATAATATCCATGCGACCCATCACCCCACGCAAAGGCAGCACATCAAAGGCCACGCCGATTTGCTTGAGCAGCTCGCGCCGTCGCGGCGATTGAGACGCCAGATAAATTCGTTTATCAACCAGCATTTCGTTATCTCCCCCTTAATCCCGATGATAAGGGTGTCCCTTGATAATGCATACTGCACGATATAACTGCTCGGTCAGCATGACCCTCGCCAAAGCGTGCGGCAGGGTCAGTTTCGAGAGTCCCATCAGTTTGCTGGCGCGTGCCTTGATGCTGTCATCCAGCCCATCTGCGCCGCCAATCACGAAAGCCGGCGATACCCCTTCTGCCATCCAGCCCTGCATCCAGGTGGCCAGTTCCCGTGTGGTCACTTGCGCGCCACGTTCATCCAGCACAACGGGCACACACCCCGCAGGCAACGCCGCGAGGATGCGCTCGGCTTCGAGCTGCCGCGCCCGGGCACCATCCTCGCCTGCCACTCGATGGCCCGGCTTGATTTCGGTCAGCAGCAGCGGCAAATCGGGCGTCATGCGACGCGCATAATCGTCGTAACCCGCATTGATCCAGCCGGGCATCTTGTGGCCGACGGCGATCAAATGCAATTTCACCTATTTAACCTAGTGATCGGCTTGGATATGGCGGGCGCGCGCAGCTTCGCCGGCACCCCACAGTTCTTCCAGGTTGTAATGCGCGCGGGTAGCGGCCAGCATCACATGCACAATCACGTCGCCAAGGTCGAGCAACACCCATTCGCCGGTGTCTTCGCCTTCCATGCCGCCGACATGTTCGCCTGCCTCTTTCACCTTTTCGCGCACATTGTTCACCAATGCACGGGTCTGGCGATTGGAGTCACCCGTCGCGATCACCATCCGCTCAAACAGCGCGGTCAGTTTGCTGGTATCGAGCACGCTGATGTCGCGGCCCTTGATGTCTTCGAGCGCATCGACGACTAATTTGATTTTGGCTTCAATGTTCATGTCTGTAGGTAAAGTTGGTGTTCGTAAATGTAGTTAAGCACAGTATCGGGCAGCAGATACCGCACGCTGCCTTGCTGGCCCAAGATGTCGCGGATGGCAGTAGCCGAAATTTCCAGCGGTGTCATGTGCTGGAACCATACCGATCCTGCGGGCCCGGCCGCCGTATGATCGGCCACCTGGCGGTTTAATACTTCGCTTTTCAGCGGTTCTTCCATGACGTCTGGATGCAGCAACAACGCGCCGGGCCGCGTAACCACGGCAATATTTGCCAACCCGAACAGACGCTGCCAGTGGTGCCAGCCAGCCAATCCGAGAAAAGCATCCGCCCCCAACAACAGCCACATGGGTTGATCTGGCCCCAACTCGTCGCGCAGCGAAGTGAGCGACTCCACCGTGTAACTCGGTTGCGCTCGCTGCACTTCCCGTGCATCCACCGCGAAGAACGGGTTGTCTGTAATGGCGCGACGCACCATCTCCAGTCGATGCGCCGCCGAGATATGAGGCACCTCTCGGTGCGGCGGCTGCCCGGCAGGCATAAACAGCACCCGGCTGAGCCCCAGAGCTGCCGCCATTTCTTCGGCCAGACGCAAATGCCCGAAGTGTATCGGATCGAAGGTGCCGCCGAAAATTCCGATCGGCGGCATCACGACACTAGCCACGGATGTGGCCATCTCCCAGCACCACCCACTTCTGGCTGGTTAACCCTTCCAGGCCAACCGGGCCACGCGCGTGAATTTTGTCGGTGGAAATGCCGATTTCCGCGCCGAGGCCATATTCGAATCCGTCGGCAAAGCGCGTCGAGGCATTGACGATAACGCTGGCCGAATCTACCTCGCGCAAAAAGCGCCGTGCGCGGCCGTAGTCTTCGGTGACGATGGCGTCGGTGTGCTGCGAACCGTGGGTGTTGATGTGATTCATCGCCGCGTCGATGCCGTCGACCACCTTGACCGCGATGATCGGGCCGAGATATTCCTCGGCCCAGTCAGCCTCAACGGCGGCCTTCAATTTGTCTGAAGCAATACCGGCACCTTGCAGGATCGCCAGCGCCTCCGGGCAGCCACGCATTTCCACGCCCTTGCCCGCCAGCATTGTTCCAATTGCGGGCAGCGCGGCCGCAGCTATGCCGCGTGCCACCAGCAAGGACTCGGTGGTATTGCAGGTGCCGTAACGCTGGGTCTTGGCGTTTTCGACGATTTTCACCGCTTTTTCCAGGTCGGCGCGGTCGTCGACGTACACATGGCAGTTGCCGTGCAGATGTTTGATCACGGGAACCCGCGCCTCGCTGGTAATGCGTTCAATCAGCCCCTTGCCACCGCGCGGAATGATCACGTCGACGTAGTCCTTCATGGTGATGAGTTCGCCCACGGCGGCGCGGTCGGTTGTTTCAACCACCTGCACCACGGTGGCGGGGAGGCCGGCAACCTCAAGCCCTTCACGCACGCAGGCGGCAACCGCCTGATTGGAATGCAGGGCTTCAGAGCCGCCGCGCAGGATCGCCGCATTGCCCGATTTCAGGCATAACCCGGCCGCGTCTGCCGTGACGTTGGGGCGCGCTTCGTAAATGATGCCAATCACGCCGAGCGGCACCCGCATCTTGCCGACCTGAATGCCGGAAGGACGGTATTTGAGATCGGTGATTTCGCCGACCGGGTCGGGCAGCGCGGCAATCTGCTCCAGGCCTTCGGCCATGCCAGCCACGGTTTTTTCATTGATTTCCAGGCGGTCGAGCAGCGCGGCGTCGAGTCCGTTGGCACGTGCGTGTTCCATATCGCGCGCGTTGGCTGCCAGCAGCGTGACGGCGTCGCGCCGGATCGCTGCGGCGATGGCCAGCAAGGCGCGGTTTTTCTGGTTGCTGTCGGCGCGAGCAATCGCGCGCGCGGCTTCGCGCGCTTGCTTGCCCAGCGTCTGCATGTAGTTTTTAACGTCCACTTTTAGCGTCCATAGTTTTTTCCATTACCTTTTGGAACGGCCAGCGAGATACCAATGCGCAGCAGGGTATCCCAGGGATCGCCGACCCGTTCCAGCCCTTTGGCCTGGCGATCGATCAAGGCCAGATCGGCCAGCGCCCTTTCGACCCGCGCCAGATCGAGTCGTTTCACTGCCCGCTCGATCTGGGGTGCGCGCTGTTTGTCGCGCCCCCACAACGTCCGCATCACGCCGGGCAGACTTTCACCCTGTGCAACGGCGTATTTTAACCTGAGCAGCAAACGCACCGCCGATGAAACCTGCCACAGGATAGCCGGCACGGCCTCCCCCGCATCTTTGAGATCGGTCACAATTTGTGCAAAACGCGCTCCATCGCCTGTATACAAGGCATCCTGCAGCGCGTCGGCTTCCAGCCGGCTCACATCGACCACCGCATGTTCGACATCGGCCCGTGTCACGGTTCCAGGGGGTAGCAGCAAAGCAAGCTTGTCGATTTCCTGCTGCGCCGCGAGTAGATTGCCTTCGACCTGGTCGGCCAGAAAGTCCAGCGCAGCGCGCTCCGCCTTCAATCCCTGCCTGGATAAGCGTTGGTCAATCCAGGCAGGTAATTGTGCACGGTCAACTGGGCGCGCCTCAACCACCACCCCCGTTTTAGCCAGCGCAGAAAACCAGCGCGTCTGCATTGTTTTATAGTCCAGACCCGGCAAATTGATCAAGGTGAGCGTGTCGGCCGGCAATTTGGCCGAATAGACCTCAAGCGCCTTGGCGCCATCGATGCCGGGTTTGCCGGAGGGAATGCGGATTTCAATCAGCCGCCGTTCGCCAAACAACGAAAGAGTGTCGCCACTGGCAAAGATTCCCTGCCAGTTGTAGCGGCCCAAGACGGTGTAGACAGTGCGTTCGCTGTGTCCTGCCTTTCGCGCTGCCGCGCGGATGGCATCGCTCGCTTCTTGTGCTGCCAGCGGCTCGTCTCCCACCACCACATATAACGCAGCAAGGCCACGTAGAAGCTGATCGGGCAGACGCTCAGCCGGAATGTTCAATTACCGCCGCCGGGCTTGATCGACTGGAGACGTCGCAGGATCCGGCGCGTGGCGTCATCGTCCATATCTCGATTTAACAACCCCTCCTCCGCTGACTTGGCCAACAACAGTGAGTCGTCGTAGGTCAGGTCACGGTTGAGTTCAATCACTTCTGCCGCGGCCAGCGCGCGGTCGTTCTTGCCGCTGACGGTGTAGCTCACGTTTAAACCCAGCCGGTATTCAGTGACCCGCCCGGCGCCGGATAGCGACAGAATGATCTTGCTGCGCGTTTCGCTGTGGATTTTCAACACGGCTTCCGCTTCGGTCGCGCTGCCAGTCAGCCGGGTGGCTTTATTGGATTTCAACGATGCAAAGATGTGCTTCGCCACTGCGCTATTGGGCGGCGCATCGACATACAGGCTGGCAAACGGGATGCCCTCCAGACGCCGCAACTGAAAACCGCACCCGGCAACGAGTACAGCAGGAAAGGCAGCAAGAAAAATTCGACGGTTCATATGACGATATTAACCAAACGTCCCGGCACTACCACCACTTTTTTTGGGGGTTTGCCTTCCAGATACTTCTGCACGGCATCGGATTCCAGCGCGGCTGCTTCGATTACCTCGCGGGAAGCCGCGGCGGCCACACGAATCTGACCCCGTAGTTTGCCATTGACCTGCACCATGAGTTCAATCTCATCCTGCACCAGCGCGGCCTCGTCCACAACCGGCCACACCATTACAGCACCCGGCTTAAGTTCGGCGTAAAGCGCCTCAGCGATGTGCGGCACAATAGGCGCCAGCATCACAGCGGCGGCTTCCAGCGCTTCCTGCCGCACACTGCGGGTGACGACGTCATCGCCCGTAAGCCTGGACAGCGCGTTCATCAATTCCATCACCGCTGCAATCGCCGTGTTGAACTGCTTGCGGCGCTCAATATCGTCGCCCACTTTCTGAATGGTCTGATGCACCTGGCGACGCAGAGTTTTGGCCGCATCCGGCAGTTCACCGCCAACACACGCAGCAACCTCGCCGCCCTCTACGTGTTCATACGCCTGCCGCCACAATCTTTTCAGGAAGCGGTGCCCCCCCTCCACGCCGGCGTCAGACCATTCCAGACTTTGTTCGGGCGGCGCGGCGAACATCGTAAACAGCCGCGCGGTGTCAGCGCCGTAGCGGTCGATCAAGGCCTGCGGGTCGACGCCATTATTTTTGGACTTCGACATTTTTTCGATGCCGCCGACGATGACCGGCTGGCCGTCGGTCTTGCACGTCGCAACGCCGTCGCGTGTTTCCACGTCGGCCGGGTTGAACCAGGTCTTCTTGCCGTCAGCCGATTCACGGTAATACGTGTCGGCGATCACCATGCCTTGCGTCAGCAGGTTGACGAAAGGCTCGTCGCCCGCCACCAGTCCCTCATCGCGCATCAGCTTATGGAAGAAGCGCGCATACAAAAGGTGCAAAATTGCATGCTCGATGCCGCCGACGTACTGATCAACCGGCAACCACTGGTTGGCGCGCGAATCGAGCATGCCGCCATCGAAATCGGGGCAGGCATAGCGCGCGTAGTACCATGACGACTCGACGAAGGTGTCCATGGTGTCGGTCTCGCGCCGCGCCGACGCACCGCACTTGGGACAGGTGCAATTGACGAAATCGGCGCGTTTATTCAGCGGGTTGCCCGAGCCATCCGGCACCACATCTTCCGGCAGCACCACCGGCAGTTGGTCGGCCGGCACCGGCACATCGCCGCAGGACTCGCAATGCACAATCGGAATCGGGCAGCCCCAGTAGCGCTGGCGTGAAATGCCCCAGTCGCGCAATCTGAACTGAGTTTTCTTTTCGCCGAGGTTCAGCGCTTCGAGGTCGATGGCGATGGCATCCACGGCTGCCGCGTAATCGAGACCGTCGTACTTTCCCGAGTTGATACATACGCCATGCTCTGCGTGCCTATCATCCCAATCTAGCCAACTACGTTGCTCACCTCCGACAATACCAAGAGCAAGTCCACATGTAAGACCCCGATCATCAGAGTGTTCATACAATTCAATTTGCTTATTTTTCCAGTCCATTGGCCCAATAACTGGCTTGATGGGGGGCAGCTGGTCTGCGTACTTTTTGGTGAACTCGAAGTCGCGCTCATCGTGCGCCGGTACCGCCATCACGGCACCGTCGCCGTAACTCATCAGCACATAGTTGCCGATCCACACCGGGATCGATTCACCGGTAAGCGGATGGGTGACCTTGAGACCGGTGTCCATGCCCTTCTTTTCCATCGTCGCCATATCGGCTTCGGCAACGCTGCCTTGTTTGCATTCAGCAATGAAAGCAGCAAGCGCAGGATTGTCCTGCGCCGCGCGGGAAGCCAGCGGATGCTCGGCAGCCACGGCGCAAAAGGTCACGCCCATGAGGGTGTCGGCGCGGGTGGTAAATACCCATAGCTTTTCGTCCTGGCCATCCATTTGATACGGAAAGGCAAAGCGCACACCGACGCTCTTGCCGATCCAGTTGGCCTGCATGGTTTTCACCCGCTCCGGCCAGCCCGGCAGGTTATCCAGCCCGGTCAGCAGTTCGTCGGCGTATTGGGTGATGCGGAAGAAATACATCGGGATGTCGCGTTTTTCGACCCGCGCACCGGAGCGCCAGCCGCGCCCGTCGATCACCTGTTCGTTGGCCAGCACGGTCTG
>JBKJIS010000037.1:0-9823 GCA_046598305.1 Thiobacillus sp. | reverse complement strand
CCCACTATTATGCACAGATTCGATGTCCTCATTCTCGGCAGTGGCCTTGCCGCACTCACCACCGCGCTCAAGCTGGCGGATCAGCGCCGCATCGCCATTGTCACCAAGCGCCAGATGATCGACGGTGCCAGCGACTGGGCGCAGGGCGGAATTGCGGCGGCCGTCGATATTGGGGACTCAGTCGAGGCGCATGTCCACGACACCATGGTTGCCGGAGGGGGGCTGTGTGATGAGGCTGTCACCCGGATGGTGGCCAGCCAGGCAGCTGAAATGATCACCTGGCTAACCCAGAACGGCGTCACTTTTACTCCCGACCCGAACGCACCAGGCGGACTGCATCTGGCGCGCGAAGGCGGACATTCCAGGCGTCGCGTAGTGCACGCCGCCGACGCCACCGGTCATGCCGTGCAGAGCAGTCTGCTCGACCGCGTGCGCGCGCACCCCAATATCGACACCTTTGAGCAGCATGTTGCCATCGACCTCATCAGCGGCAAGCATGCTGGCGGGCAGGAGCGGCAAATCCATGGCGCCTATGCACTGAACAAGGAAACCGGCGAGGTCGAAACATTTGCCGCCGGTCACACCGTGCTGGCTACCGGGGGTGCAGGCAAGGTCTATCTCTATACGACCAACCCCGATACCGCAACCGGTGATGGCATCGCGATGGCGTGGCGGGCGGGCTGCCGCGTCGCCAATCTGGAATTCGTGCAGTTTCACCCCACCTGCTTGTTTCACCCGCACGCCAAATCCTTCCTCATCACTGAGGCAGTGCGCGGCGAAGGCGGGTATTTGCTGCTACCCGACGGCAGTCGCTTCATGCAATATCACGATGAGCGTGCTGAGCTTGCGCCACGCGACGTGGTCGCGCGGGCGATCGACTTTGAGATGAAAAAACGCGGCATCGATTGCGTGTATCTCGACATCACGCACAAACCAGCCGAATTCGTGCGCGAGCATTTCCCCACAATTTATCGCCGCTGTCTCGAACTCGGCATCGACATCACATCCCAGCCCATCCCGGTAGTGCCGGCCGCGCACTACACCTGTGGCGGCGTTGTCACCGACATGAATGCCCGCACCGATTTGTGCAACCTGCATGCCGTGGGCGAAGTCACCTTTACCGGCCTGCATGGCGCCAATCGACTGGCCTCGAATTCATTGCTGGAATGCCTGGTGTTCGGCCATGCCGCCGCCGCCGACATTTTGACCACACCGGCTGCGCCCACGCTCGACCTGCCGCCGTGGGATGCGTCGCGCGTGACCGATCCCGACGAAGAGGTGGTGATCTCGCATAACTGGGACGAGTTGCGCCGTTTCATGTGGGATTATGTTGGCATTGTGCGCACCAACAAGCGGCTGGCACGCGCCACCCACCGCATCCGCCTGCTGCGAGATGAAATCGACGAGTTTTATCGCAACTTCCGCGTCAGCAACGACCTGATCGAACTGCGCAATCTGGTGCAAAGTGCCGACCTCATCATCCGCTCGGCCCAATTACGACAGGAAAGCCGTGGTTTGCACTACAGCCGCGATTACACCGAGACGCTGCCAATAGCCGGCAATACCGTACTCAACCCGTGTCCCGGAACGCTGTGTCCGAGCGTGTGTGGCGTGCCCAGCGTAGCGACACCCTGAGGCGCCGCATACTTTCAGCATCAACGCTGTCAGGTAACAGCACCAAAGTCCGCACATGCTGTGTTTCATGGCGATAGCGAAGAACGATCAGCGCAAGCGTCACCAGACTGTCACCCAGCACCTCGATGTCTTGCCATTCGCCCTCCCCGTTCTGGCATTGCAGCATGCCGTCCGCAGCCACCCGCACGGCTTCAACAACGCGTGCGCGTTGCCAGCCCCACATGCTCAGACCCATCACCCACAGAACCATCACTATCTGAATGACGGCAGGAAGCGCAGCAATAACTATGGCTGTAATGGAAAGTCCCGCCATACCCAATAGCAACAGCCCCAACAAACGTGAGGGATTGGGCACAATCTCATGCATCAGCGTGTACACTTTTAGGCTTCATCGCATCCCTTTTTGACTGGACAGCACCGTGATCAAAATCTGGCAAGACTTTCTGCAAACCCAAGGCGCGCACATCGAGAATGGCGCCGTTCTGCATTATGGTGACCCCGAGCTGGAACTCGCCGCCGCCACGAATAGCACCATTGTCGCGGATTTGTCGCAACTAGGCATGATCGCGTTTCGCGGCGACGAAACAGCTGCTTTCCTGCAGGGCCAGCTAACCAATGATGTACGCGCGCTCCATGCCGATGCGGCGCAGTGGAGCGGCTATTGCAGTCCGAAAGGCCGCTTGCTCGGCAATTTTCTGATGTGGCGGCAAGGTGAGGATACCTGCCTGCAATTGTCGGGCGACATTCTAGCCAGCGTACACAAGCGGCTTTCCATGTTTATCATGCGCGCCAAGGTTCAGGCGCGCGACGCCAGCGACGAAACCGTGCGCTTGGTTGTCGCCGGAAAACAAGCGATGGCAGCCGTCACTGCTGCAATGGGGGCCGTACCTGAAGCCGCAATGCAAACCATCGCAGTTGAAATGGGTCAGGTGATACGAGTGGGCGAAGACAAGTTCGTGCTGTCGATTGCACCCGAGCGCGCGGCCGATGTCTGGGTGTCCTTGCATTCATCGGCAACGCCGGTCGGGGCACCCGTATGGGATTGGGTGCGTCTTAATGCAGGGATCCCGATGATTGTCAGCGCAACACAGGAGCAATTCGTCCCGCAAATGGTCAACCTCGAAGTCATCGGCGGGGTGAACTTCCAAAAGGGCTGCTACCCAGGTCAGGAAATCGTTGCCCGCAGCCAATATCTCGGCAAGATCAAACGCCGGATGTTCCTCGCACATGTGGATGCCGAAGCCGCGCCGGGCGACAGCTTATACAGCGCCGATTTCGAGGGGCAAACTACCGGTACAGTGGTCAATGCCGCCCCTGCACCCTCCGGCGGATTCGACGTTTTGGTTGTTTCTCAGGTGGAAAGCGCGAACACGCAAACCCTTCACCTGAAAGCGGCAGATGGACCCGCACTGAGCATGAAACCGCTGCCCTACGCCATGCCCGAATAGGTGAAGTGCGCCTATGTCTATTACCGCATCGACCCAGAACAGGCCAGCCTGGCCGCTACCCGGATCGATGCGCTGCTAAACGCGATGACCACGCATTGCAGCCAGCCGCCACGGCGGCTGGAACGCTGCGACGACCCGACAACATGGATGGAAATTTACGAGGGCATCGCCGACCTCACGACGTTTGCCGTGGCCTTGAATAGGGCTGCAGAAGCGCTTAGCTACGGTGAATTCACCCTGGGAAAACGCCATCTGGAGTGCTTCTTACCGATCTCAACGCCACCCATCCGGACGTAAAAGTGCGCGCCTCCCGCTTGGGATGTTTTGTTTGCTTGGGTATCAAGCCTCAAGCCCTCGGTAACAAGCAGCAGCTAAAGCAGCGAACAAAACCTGGGGTCTATAGTCGTAGCTACATATCCAGGTCGCGGTCAGGAAGGCTATCGCACTCCTTCCTTGCACCTTGTTTGCCGCAAGTTTCCTTGCTAGGCGTGTGATACTGAAAGCATCAAGAATCATCGTAATTCCCTTCCCCACTCGGCGCATATACATCCTTTCAAACTTCGGGGCCTGTTAAAGGTAGCGCCCACCCAACTCCCGCTCATGCGGGCGTTGCTGTTTTTTGACGTAAAAAAGAAACGCCGGGGTCCAGCGCAAGCATGAAGAGTCTGTCCTTTACTTTATATGTAAACTAAACGCCTGATCCCAAAAGATTTCTATCGGTAAATTTCGCTCCGATTGCCGACCTGCACCACAAGGACCCGCAAAGCGCCATCCTGAATGTCGCAAATCACCCGGCAATCGCCCACCCGATAACGCCAGAAGCCACCCAGCGGCCCAGTCAATGCTTTGCCTGTGCTGCGTGGATGTTCCAGCTCGGCGATACGCTCATCCATGAAATCAACGATGCGCCGTGCTGCCTGCTTGTCGAGCTTGCGTAGCTGCCCTTTGGCTGTCTCGGCGTAATCAATCGCCCAAACCAAGGTCTTCCCTCACGTCGGCCGCAGAATGCACCTGTTCTTGCCCCTTACGGACACGCTCCAGCACGTCAGCAGCAAGGTAGTAGTCCTCCATTTCCTCGATACCCTGCTCGATGATTTCGCGCAGGTAGTACGACTTTGTGCGCCCGGTATGGGATGCGAGGTAGGCTAGCCTTTGCTCGGTTTCAGGAGAGAGTCGAATCGAAGTTGCCATGTCAGAGCCTTCAAATAAATACGTGTATTCACTGTATCGCAACGCACTTAGCTTCACCAGCCTGAGCATTGTCCGATGGGGTTTGAGTCTGGAAAAAAAGAAAAAAACAGCGATTTTCCATTGGGGTCTTGGATCGTAGCATATGGCCTAACTAACTAATAAGGTTGAACAATATCCATGTTATTTCGTTACAGGCTCTAACTCAGCTCAATCGGTTTCTTCCACCGACACCCGCGCACCCAGGGCACACAGCAACTCATAGCTGTTGGTGCCGGCCGCCGCCGCCACCGCGTCTACCGGCAGCCCCTCGCCCCACAGTACAACAGGCGTGCCCACCCGCGCTTCGGCGCATTCGCTCAGGTCCACGCACAGCATGTCCATCGACACCCGGCCCAGGGTGCGGCTCATTTGGCCATTGACCAAAACCGGCGTACCCGTCAAAGCATGGCGCGGATAGCCATCGGCATAGCCACAGGCGACCACGCCAACTTGCATTTTTTTCTCGGCTCGAAACAGTAAGCCATAACCGACCCCTTCACCTGCCTCCAAAGTCTGCACACCAATGATTTCAGACTGCAGGGTCATCGCCGGTCGCAATCCCAATTCGGCGGCCGATTGTTCAACATAGGGCGACGCGCCATACAGCATGATGCCCGGACGCGTCCACATGCCCTGGGTTTCCGGATAGCGCAGCAATGCCGCCGAGTTGGCGCTGCTCCACGGCAAGCCATGACCAGCGAGCGCATTCAAGAACGGGTGTAACTGCCAACCGACCCCTGCCGCTTCATCCGCCTGGGCAAAATGGGTCATCAGCGTAATGCCCGCTACCCCGGGCAAACTGCGCACCCGAGCAACGATGGCTTCATGATTGGCGAGCGGGAAACCCAGCCGGTGCATGCCGCTGTCGAATTTGAGAAAGACCTGGATCGGTCGAGCAGGCGGCTGTTGCTGCATCCAATCGAGTTGGACTGCATGGTGCAACACCGGACTTAAATCCAGTTCGGCGCAGGTGGCAATTTCGTCGGGGCCAAAGATACCCTCAAGCAGCATGATAGGCTGTTCCACCCCCATCAACCGCAGGTTGGCCGCCTCTTCCAGCGTCAGCACTGCGAAACCATCAGCCGCTGAAAATGCCCGCCGCGCACGCGAAAGCCCGTGCCCATAAGCATTGGCCTTGACCACGGCAAACACCCGGGCCGCGCCTGAGTGGCTGCGCGCAACCCGAAAGTTGTGCGCCATTGCATCAATGGATATGCGTGCCTGAATGGGACGCATGGTCTTAGTACGATCCTGGCTGGGCCAGCGATTCAAATCGTGTGTATTCGCCGATGAAAGCCAGTCGCACCGTGCCAATCGGGCCATTACGCTGCTTGCTGATAATAATTTCCGCCGTGCCCTTGTCCTGCGTATCGGGGTTGTAGACCTCGTCGCGGTAAATGAACAGAATGATGTCAGCATCCTGCTCGATGGCGCCTGATTCGCGCAGGTCAGACATCACGGGGCGCTTGTTGGGGCGCTGTTCCAATCCGCGGTTCAACTGCGACAGCGCAACCACTGGCACCTGCAGTTCTTTCGCCAAGCCCTTCAAGGCACGCGATATCTCTGAAATTTCGGTGGCGCGGTTTTCACCCGAACCGTTGCCCGACATCAGTTGCAAGTAGTCGATGACAATCAGGCCGAGCTTACCGCACTGGCGCATCAGTCGGCGCGCCCGCGCACGCAGCTCCAGCACGTTGAGTCCGGGTGATTCGTCGATGAATATCGGCGCTTCATTGAGCTTGCCAAGTGCATAAGTCAGCCGCTGCCAGTCGTCCTCGCCCAGTTTGCCGGTACGCAGCCGGTGCTGGTCCAACTTGCCGACCGAACCGATCATCCGCATCACCAGTTGGGTACCACCCATTTCCATCGAGAACACCGCCACTGGCAGACCAGTGTCGAGCGCGACGTTTTCAGCGATGTTGAGCGAAAACGCGGTTTTACCCATCGACGGCCGCCCGGCCACGATGATCAGATCGCCCGGCTGGAAGCCCGACGTTTTTTGGTCGAGATCGTGAAAGCCCGTGGGGACTCCGGTGATACCGGAATCGTTGTCACGGTGATACAGCTCGTCGATGCGCTCGACCACTTCTTTCAGTAGCGGCTTGATTTCGGTAAAACCCACCTGCCCCCGACTGCCGGATTCGGCGATCTCGAATACCTTGGCTTCCGCCTCGTCGAGCAATTGCGAGGCGCTGCGCCCGGCGGGCGCGTAAGCAGTATCCGCAATACCCGTTGCAACTTCGGCCAGCCGGCGCATCACCGAACGCTCACGCACGATTTCCGCATAACGTCGGATGTTGGCCGCCGACGGCGTATTGCTCGCCAGCGCCACAATATAGGCCAACCCACCCACGCCTTCGAGCTGCCCCATGGATTGCAGCGCTTCGGTCACCGTTACCGCATCAGCCGGGCGGTTTTCAGCAATCTGCCGAATGATCGCGCGCAAAATCTGGCGATGATCCAGACGATAAAAGTCGCTTTCCGAAACCACATCGCCAATACGATCCCAGGCGCTGTTGTCCAGCAGCAATCCCCCTAACACCGCCTGCTCGGCTTCCAGTGAATGCGGTGGCAAGCGCATTTGCGCCAGTTGGGAATCGGAATGTGTCGTCAATGAGTGGATAGCAGCCATGGCAGGATTCTAGTCTCCAGCCCCACCCCCACCAAGGGATAAGGCTGTGGATAAAGCGTGAACAGCCGGGTATATCCAGCGGCCGGATATAAAAAAGGGAGCCCAAGGCTCCCTTTTCTGGAACGCAGCAAAGTTTACTGCTCGCCGACCACCTTGACGGTGATGTTAGCCACCACGTCATGGTGCAATCCCAGTACCACGGGGAATTCACCGATGGCTTTAAGCGGGCCGTCCGGCATACGAACTTCATTTTTGACCACGTCAAGTCCTTGCTTAACCAACGCATCAGCAATATCCGAATTGGAAATTGAGCCGAACAGACGGCCATCCACACCGGCTTTCTGGCTCACGGTCACGCTGCACCCTTCCAACTTGGCAGCACGAGCCTGCGCTTCGGCCAGCTTTTCAGAAGCCACACGCTCCAACTCGGCCTTCTGCACTGCGAACGCATCCATATTGGCTTGCGTGGCACGACGCGCACGACGGGTGGGAATCAGAAAGTTGCGGGCATAGCCATCTTTCACTTTAACCACGTCACCCAGCTTGCCCAGGTTGACGACTGTATCCATCAGTATGATTTGCATGGTCGTCTCCTTAATGCAGGTCGGTGTAAGGCATGAGCGCAAGGAAGCGCGCACGCTTGATCGCAGTGCCCAGCTGGCGCTGATAACGCGCCTTGGTGCCGGTGATGCGCGCCGGGATGATGCGGCCATTTTCTGCAATGAATTCTTTCAGCACATCGATGTCCTTGTAATCGACTTCAACCACCTTGTCGACGGTGAAGCGGCAGAACTTGCGACGCTTGAAGAGACCCCGGTTGCCACTGTCGCGGCCGCCTTTTTTGGCGAACTTGCCGCCTGATTTACCACCCATGGGACGTGCCATGATTATTCCTTTTCGATTCGATTCAATATCAAGATCAGTTGTCGGCTTTTTACACTGCGTCGGTTCAACGCGCCTTCCAGTTTGACCTGCGTTCCAGTGACCAGTTGTGCCAGTTGTTGGGCAAGCGAGCCGCTCGCCTGTATTGTCAACTCACATTCAACTTGCCGGACTTGCGTTGCCACTGCCTGACTGCTGCTGTGTTGGATAACAGCTTCGGCAATGGGCACGCCCGCTGGGCTGAAACGTACAGGATCAACCTGAATAAGGGCTCCGCTGATAACCAGCCGATTCACTCACTCAGGCTGCAGCGGGTTCAGCCACGGCTTCTGTTTTGGCGGCCTCTTCTTTTGCAGCTTCAGGCTTGGCCGATTCCAGAATGTCGCGCGACTTTTCTTCCTTCATCATCGGCGAAGCTGTAGTCACAGCATCATCACGCTTGATGGTCAGATGACGCAGCACGGCATCATTGAATTTGAAGCCATGCTCGAGTTCGTCCAGGGTTTCCTGGTCACACTCGATATTCATCAGCACGTAATGTGCCTTGTGAATTTTCTGAATCGGGTAAGCCATCTGACGACGACCCCAATCTTCCAGACGGTGAACGCTGCCGCCGCGCGTGGCGAGGTTAGCGCGATAACGCTCGATCATAGCGGGTACCTGCTCGCTCTGATCGGGGTGGACAATAAATACGATTTCATAATGCCGCATCAAGTTTCCTTTCGGTTCAGCCCCCCGCTGCGGTGCGGTGGAGCAAGGTTAAAAATGGCCAAGGCAACTGCTCGGGCCAAAAAAACAATCCCCAGCGAACTGAGGATCGAGAATCATACGCTTTTTGCCTGAAAAATCAATGCAAGAATGATCTGTGTAAGGTTGCTGACCTCAAGATTTCAAGCAGAGGCGAAATAGTAGGCTGGGGCGCCTTGTTGGGGAGTATCTGACGCACATCCTTGATGCGACGCGACTGTTGAGATCCTAGAAGTCTGTCGATGCTTGAAGACGCGGCCGTCAGTAGTAGTGGAAGCTCATGCCGTTGTTGCTTCGCAAACCGCGCTGGATTTATGGCAATCAGTTGGTGGCTAGCTTGGCACTGGCGAGTCGGTTCAGGCTGACCCCCTGTTCGGCAGCCTGCATGGCCAAAGCACGATGAACATCAGGCGGAATACGCACACGGAATTCGCCGCTGTAATGCTTTTCTGCAAGGGGCACGGGAACCGCTTCTCCGTTCGCTTGCATATCTGCCATAACATCCGCGACAACCTGACGAATGCCTTTCAGAGCGGATTCCGGTGTCTTACTCAGCCAGGACAGTGACGGAAACTCGACACACAGGCCGACGTGTTCGCTGTCCTCTGGTAACCAGGTAACGCGGTAGGTGTAGTGATCAACGCTCATGGCGCATGCCCTCCAGTTTTTCAATAGCGAAGAGCACCTGACGAACTTGATAACTCTTCGCCTTACCCTTGTCATCCTGGATGTTGATCCGGGGATCGCCAGACCAGGGGGTCTTGAAGATCGCGTGACTGGTGCCCATTTGACGTGGCTTCCCGAAGTATTCCTCGCAGACCTTCTTGAGATCGCCAAACCGGACGTTTGCCGGTTCGCACCGCATTTGGTCGAGGATCTTTCTGGAAGCAGCCATGCGTTTATGGTATCAATAGTGGAACCACTAATCAACACTACTGCAGCCAGCCACTGGCCGCTGGTTCACATCACGCAGTCGACGTAGTAATGGGTCTTTCCATCAATCACTTCATCAACAAATCCATGCACATCGGTCTCAAAGCCCGGGAATTTCTCGTTGAAATCGCGGGTGAACTGCAAATAGCGCACGATGGTGGAATTGAAGCGCTCGCCCGGTATCAGCAGGGGAATGCCCGGAGGATAAGGCGTCACCAACATCGCGGTGATGCGGCCTTCAAGTTCGTCGAGTGCAACCCGTTCGATTTCACGGTGTGCCATCTTGGCAAAAGCATCCGCCGGCTTCATCGCCGGT
>JBKJIS010000011.1:0-10228 GCA_046598305.1 Thiobacillus sp. | reverse complement strand
ATGGAAGGATGACGTTGCAGACAGCAGCGAATTCACCGAGCAGTTCAAAACGGAACTGTTTCACGATCAGGTCTATGTGCTGACGCCGCAGGGGAGAGTGGTCTCGCTGGATCGCGGAGCGACGCCAGTGGATTTCGCCTACGCGCTTCATACCGATCTGGGGCACCGCTGCCGAGGCGCGAAGGTCAACGGCTTAATGGTGCCCTTGAATACCGTGCTGGATAATGGACAGCAAGTCGCAATTATCGCCGCCAAGGAAGGTGAGCCAAGTCGAGATTGGCTTAATCCGGCGCTGGGTTATTTAGCTACGCATCGAGCGCGCTCCAAGGTGCGCACGTGGTTTCGTCAGCGTGACGTGGGCGAGCAAGTGAGCCTTGGGCGCGCGCTGCTGGATAAAGAACTCAAGCGCTTGGGCGTAGTGGGGACGAATCATGAAAAGCTCGCACAGCGGCTCAAATTCAACAAGCTGGATGAGTTTCTGGCCGCGCTGGGCCGGGGTGACGTGGGTCACCGCGATCTGGTCAACGGCCTGCAGGAACCGGGTAAGCCGGAACCTACACTCGTTCCCACCGCCAAGCCTCGTGCACGCCCAAAAACAGGTAACCCGGTGACGATTCCGGGCTTGGGCGATGTGCCGCTGACGCTGGCACGCTGCTGCAAACCGCAGCCGCCAGATGACATCGTGGCCTACACCACAGTAGGGCGAGGCGTGATGGTGCATCGCAGCGATTGCGCATCACTCCGGCGCGGCAACCCAGCCCGTGCAATGCCCGCCGATTGGGTGCTCGACGCCGGCGCCGCGTTCGAAGTTAATATCCATTTAAAAGCTTTTGATCGTCAGGGGCTGTTGCGGGATATCTCGGACGTCATCGCCAAGGACAAGCTGGATGTGTTGCGGGTCAACACCGAGAGCCGTGATGAATATGCACATATGCAACTCACGGTGCGTATCAAGGAATTGCAGCAGTTGGCCCGGTTGCTGGTGCGTCTGCAGCATGTACAGAACGTGATCGAAGTTAAGCGGAGCTAATGCTGGAATCAGAAAAGCCCCCCATTCCACACAGGACGCCCAGACCCTGGTGGCGTAACTGGAAGGGGTTACTCAAAGGATGTGCTGAAGTATCGCGGCCTGACCGTAGCGATCATCATCGGTATCGTCATTGGCTTTGTGCTGGGCAAGCTGCTTTAGTGCTGCACTTTAGATAGCCGCATCGGTTTTCAGGATGTCTTGCGCCAACTGGGGCAGACCGCTTGCAGATAAATCGGCCGTGACAAAAACCAGATCAGTGGAGGCCGCAGCATAGTTGGTGGCGAGTGATTTGAGATAGGCCGGGTCGTAATGCTGCAGCAGCAGGGTTGAAACCAGTTGATCCCACGCCTGTTTGTTCGCCAGTTCCTGCCATGCTGTGACAGTTTCGCTGCCGCGGAGTGGAATCAGGTGCGCAAGCAGACTGTTGATGGTTTCGGGATTGTGCAGAAAATGCGCATAGTCCTCAGTAAGCAACTTGACGCGCGCTTCCAGGGGTACCTCAAGACGAACGCAGGCGCTTGCGCGCATGGCCGTGATCAGGGTTTCAGGAACGCGCAAGGCGCCGATTTTCTTGCTTTCGGACTCCACATATACCGAGCGCTTGGGATCGAAGTGGGAAAGCGCAAACCAGATGGCGCTTTCGAAGCTTTTCTGCGGAGGCTGGGGCTGATCTGGCAGGGCGCCCAGTAAAGAACCCCGGTGCGCAGCCAGTACTTCAAGATCCAGCACTTGAGCACCCGCCTTCTCCAGCTCCAGGAGCAGGCGGCTTTTTCCGCTTCCCGTCGTTCCGCACACCACCCGATAGGTAAATAACGATGGCAGGCGAACCAGTTCACTAATGACATGGCGCCGATAAGCCTTGTAGCCGCCGTCAAGTTGCATGGCGGGGAAGCCGATTTTTTGCAGAACATGAGTCAATGAACCGCTGCGGCTGCCCCCGCGCCAGCAATACACCAAGGGACGATAGGATTTGGGCTTGTCGGCAAAGTGGCCTTCGAGGGTGTGCGCGATATTTCGCGACACGAGCGCTGCGCCCATTTTCTTGGCTTCGAACGACGAGACCTGCTTGTACATAGTGCCCACGCACGCACGCTCGGCGTCACTGAGTACAGGTAAATTAATGGCACCTGGGATGTGATCTTCCGCGAATTCGCTGGGAGCGCGAACGTCAATCACCTCATCAAAGGCGCGCAGTTCGGTTATAGGGACGGGGGACAAATGGACTCAACTTTCAGGGAAACGCGCGTGAACACTATGTAACGGGTGCGATTTTCTCACGGCTACTGCCCCCGGCTGCGAAATCCTTTGGGCTGTGTTGAGTGGGTCGCAGATAAAACGAGCTACAAAATCCTGAAATTGGCTGTGGAATACTGTTGAAAATGGGTAGTTTCGAGGAGAAAAGAGGGCACAAAGCGATGGCAGCCGCAGAAGGGCACCACGGATAGACAGAGGGCATAGTGCGCCACTGTCCGAGTCTTACAAACCCTAGATTATTTTCAGGGTTGCGAACAAGTGGTCATCACCGCGCCGTCCCGAGACATCACGGCGGTCGGCAGTGAGTCTGCGAGGCAGTGCCGACCCTTGGGGCGCGATGCGACGGTCGCCTAAACGACGTTCCAGCGGAATAAACTCAACTTGATAAACAGGCAATGCTGGCATCGGGGCTGTCCTTGCTTGTTGAAAGGTTGACACAGTATAGACGGGATTTCGACACAATGTCTTGTTTACGGTGACCAATAAGCGGACTCATTCCTCCGTTTGTCGGTTTTGTGCCATTTCTCAGGTTTGATGGGCGCGAACCAGGCGCAGTTTTTCACGTTGCCACTCGCGATCTTTCTCTGTTGCGCGCTTGTCATGTTCCTTTTTCCCCTTGGCCAATCCTATATCCAGCTTGATGCGGCCTTTTGAGAAATGCATATTGAGCGGGATCAGGGTAAAACCTGCGCGCTCGGTTTTGCCTATCAGTTTGCTGATTTCAGACGCATGTAGCAGCAGCTTGCGCGAGCGGGTAGGATCGGGGTGGATATGGGTGGAAGCGGTGAGCAGCGGGCTGATGTGACAACCGATCAGATAAACTGCGCCATGCTTGACGATGACGTAGGCCTCCTTCAGTTGCACTCTGCTGGCGCGAATGGCCTTGACTTCCCAGCCTTCCAGGACGAGTCCGGCCTCGAATTTCTCTTCGATGAAATAATCGTGAAAAGCTTTTTTGTTGTCGGCGATGCTCATGGCGTGTGGCTTGCGTACAATTCTTGATTTTACAAGGCTTTAGGTGCTCATGGCGCGTGTGGAAAAAAGTGTGCTGGTGGCACACCCCCCTGAACGCATGTTTGAACTGGTGGATCGGGTCGAGGAATACCCTATTTTCCTGCCATGGTGCGGCGGGTCCGAATTGAAAACCCGGGACGAAGACCTGACCGTCGCCACGATTCACATAGCCTACATGGGCATCCGCCAGAGTTTTACGACCGAGAACACCAAGATCTATCCGCATGAGATGAAAATCAAGCTGAAGGACGGCCCTTTTTCTGAACTGGAAGGGAATTGGGCGTTTATCCCGCTGGGCGAGGAAGCTTGCAAGATTGAGTTTCGCTTGCATTATGTATTTTCCAACCGTGTGCTGGAAACGATTTTGGCACCGGTTTTTAGTCATATCACCCATACCTTTGTCGACGCGTTCGTGCGTCGTGCCGATGAGATGTTTCCCCAATGACAGCAGTCCCTATTCATATAGAAGTGCTCTACGCACTGCCTGATGCGCAAACTCTGATACAGGTTCAGGTGACAGAAGGTGCGACGGTAGAAGCGGCGATCCGCGCGTCGGGCGTGCTGGAAAATTTTCCGGAAATCGACCTGGCCGCGAATAAAGTGGGGGTTTTCAGCAAACTGGTCAAGTTGGACGAGAAGGTGCGGAACAAGGACCGTGTGGAAATTTACCGGCCATTAATTGCCGATCCAAAAGAAGTGCGCCGCAAACGCGCGGAGGAAGGCAAAGTGACCAAGAAAGGCGGGGGCGAGGCTGCCCCGGGGCCATCCGCCGCAGTTGATAAAACTGAAGCCTAGCACTGTAATTCAGCCATACACCGCACTTGGCAGCTGATAGCGCTTCAATAGCTGAAGTCGGCTGTTCCTCTGCGCACAAAAGAAAAGCCTTCCGGCACGCCGGAAGGCTTGATGGTAGAGCCTGGCCTATTTAATCACCGACTTTGACCATCGGGTATTTGAGTTGAGCTATGCCTTTGCGGGCCTGGTCGCTGGCCTGGGCCGATTCTTTGGTCACCGTGGCGTTGTCATTTTTTGCCGCAGCTTCTTCAGCGGCCTTCAGCGCGCTTTCTGCGGTGGTCCACAGTGCGTTTTTGGCTTTGGCATCCTTGACGGCAACCTGGGCAGCGGTGAGTGCAGTCTGCGCTTCGGCGTAGCCCGGTTGGTTGACGTAAAGACCTGCGCAGCCAGACAGGCCCAGCAGGGCAACGGAAGTCAGTGCAAGTAAAACTTTGGACATTGTTTTATCTCCTCGAGTTGTATGGCATTCAGGGGTGGGCAGTTTAACCACGCGCCCTAGCAGCTTTTTTGATGCTGGGGCAAAGTTAGCCGCATCGAGCCAAGTAGTCAACCTGTTAGCACGCAAATAAGTTGGTAGATTACAACCAAGCAGGGTTAGGGACGTACTGGTTTGTGTGGTGGCTGGCAGCCGCGTATAATTCTGCTTTGCTATGAAGGAAAGCCCATGCGTGTTCTGCAAAAAGCGCTGACGTTCGACGACGTTCTACTCGTTCCTGCCTATTCGACCATCCTTCCTCGTGAAGTCAGCTTGTCTACACAGTTGACGCGCACCATAACCCTGAATCTTCCTCTATTGTCCGCCGCGATGGATACGGTGACTGAGGCGCGCCTGGCGATTGCGTTGGCTCAGGAAGGGGGTGTTGGCATTATTCACAAGAATATGAACACCGAGATGCAGGCGGCTCAGGTGCTGGCGGTCAAGCGCTTCGAGTCCGGCGTGGTCAAGGACCCGATTACTGTGGCGCCGCAAATGACGGTGCGCGAGGTACTTGAAATTACCCGTAGCAAGCGAATTTCCGGCCTGCCTGTGATTGATGGCGGCAAGGTGGTTGGCATTGTCACCAATCGTGATCTGCGCTTTGAAACCAGCCTCGATCAGCCGGTGGCTAACATCATGACGCCGAAAGATCGGTTGGTGACAGTGCAGGAGGGAGCCAATCTTGATGAGGCAATGGCGCTGCTGCACAAATATCGGCTTGAGCGCGTGCTGGTTGTGAATGATGCGTTCGAGCTGCGCGGCTTGATTACCGTCAAGGATATTCAGAAATCCAGTGAGCATCCGCTGGCATGCAAGGACGCGATGGGTCGCCTGCGCGTGGGCGCAGCCGTGGGCACCGGCGAAGGCACCGAGGAACGCGTGGCCGCGCTGGTGGCGGCAGGCGTCGACATCATCACGGTGGATACGGCGCATGGGCATTCCAAGGGGGTGCTCGAGCGGGTGCGTTGGGTTAAACAGAATTTCCCCGACGTGCAGGTCATTGGTGGCAACATCGCCACGGCATCGGCTGCGGCAGCCCTCGTCGAACATGGTGCCGATGCGGTCAAAGTCGGCATCGGCCCCGGCTCCATCTGCACCACCCGCATGGTTGCGGGCGTAGGTGTGCCACAGATCACCGCTGTGGCGAATGTGGCTGCGGCCTTGGCAGGCAGCGGTGTAGGCGTGATTGCCGACGGCGGCATTCGTTATTCCGGCGATATCGCCAAGGCGATTGCAGCGGGCGCCAACTGCGTGATGCTCGGTGGATTGCTTGCCGGCACCGAAGAAGCGCCGGGCGAAGTCGAATTGTTTCAGGGGCGCTCGTACAAATCCTATCGTGGCATGGGTTCGCTTGGCGCGATGCAGCAAGGTTCCAGCGACCGCTACTTCCAGGACAATGAGAAGAGCGCCGAGAAGCTGGTGCCCGAGGGTATTGAAGGCCGTGTGCCGTACAAGGGTAGCGCGCTGGGCGTAATCCACCAGTTGATGGGCGGCTTGCGGTCCAGCATGGGTTACCTCGGTGTGGCCAACATTCCCGACATGCACGCCAAGGCCGAATTCGTCGAGATCACCTCGGCTGGCGTACGCGAATCGCATGTGCACGATGTGCAAATCACCAAGGAAGCGCCGAATTACCGTGTTGAATAACGCGCGGGTATAGAGTGATTTCGAGGGAAAGTCACGCAGCGCGTGGCTTTCTTTTTTCCGGCTCCGGCCCCTGTTTATTCACCCCCTGTTCTGAATCCTGAAAATGCACCAGAAAATCCTCATTCTTGATTTTGGCTCGCAATACACCCAACTGATTGCACGTCGTGTGCGCGAAGCGGGGGTGTATTGCGAATTGCATCCCAACGACGTGACCGAACAGTTTGTGCGTGAGTTTGCACCCGCCGGCATCATTCTTTCTGGGGGGCCGAACTCGGTTTACGAGGAAGAAACGCCGCGCGCGCCACAGGTCGTATTCGAATTGGGTGTGCCGGTGCTGGGGATTTGCTACGGCATGCAAACCATGGCAGCTCAGCTTGGGGGCAAAGTGGAAAATTCCGCCAAGCGCGAATTCGGTTATGCCGAAATCCGCGCGCGTGGCCACGCTGATCTGTTGCGCGACATTCAGGATCGCGTCAACGACGAAGGCCACGGACTGCTCGACGTGTGGATGAGCCATGGCGACAAAGTCACCGAACTGCCTTCGGGATTCAAAGTGATGGCCTCCAATGCGGCCACGCCGATAGCCGGCATGGCTGACGATGTGCGCAAATTTTATGGCGTGCAGTTCCACCCCGAAGTCACGCATACCGTACAGGGGAAAACGCTGCTTAACCGCTTCGTGCGTGACGTGTGTGGCTGCGCGGGCGACTGGAACATGCCCGACTATGTCGATGAAGCCATTGGACGTGTTCGTTCGGAAGTCGGTAGCGATGAAGTCATTTTGGGCCTTTCCGGTGGCGTGGATTCTTCCGTTGTCGCCGCGTTGTTGCACCGCGCTATTGGCACGCAACTAACCTGCGTGTTCGTCGATAACGGCCTGCTGCGCCTGAATGAAGCCGAGCAAGTGATGCAGACGTTTGCAGACAACCTGGGTGTCAAAGTCATCCACGTCGATGCACGTGATCGCTTCATGGATGCATTGGTTGGCGTGTCTGATCCCGAGCAGAAGCGGAAAATAATCGGCCGCGAATTCGTCCACGTGTTTCAGGAAGAAGCCGAAAAACTGCCGAAAGCCAAATGGCTGGCGCAGGGCACCATTTATCCTGACGTGATCGAATCGGCCAGCGCCAAGACCAACAAGGCGCACACTATCAAGAGCCACCACAACGTCGGCGGCTTGCCAGATACATTGCATTTGAAATTGCTGGAGCCGCTGCGGGAACTATTCAAGGACGAAGTGCGCGAACTGGGCGTAGCGTTGGGTTTGCCGCACGACATGGTCTACCGTCATCCCTTTCCGGGTCCTGGACTGGGTGTGCGCATCCTGGGCGAAGTGAAGCGAGAGTTTGCCGACTTGCTGCGACTTGCTGACGCAATTTTTATCGAAGAACTTCGCGCTTCCGGCTGGTACGAGAAAACCAGCCAAGCCTTCACGGTGTTTCTGCCGGTCAAGGCTGTCGGCGTGATGGGCGATGGCCGTACCTATGAATACGTCGTCGCCTTGCGCGCCGTCGTTACCAGCGATTTCATGACCGCGCATTGGGCCGAGTTGCCTTACACCCTGCTCGGCAAAGTCTCTAATCGCATCATCAACGAAGTGCGTGGCATTAACCGTGTCGTCTATGACATCAGCGGCAAACCCCCCGCGACCATCGAATGGGAATGATCGGCTGATGCCTACTGTCGCCGTCATCGGCGGCGGCCCTGCCGGCCTGATGGCTGCCGAAGTGCTTTCGCTGGGGGGGGTGCAGGTTGAGCTGTTTGATGCCATGCCTTCGGTGGGCCGCAAATTCTTGTTAGCCGGCGTGGGCGGCATGAACATCACCCATTCCGAACTGTTTGATGCTTTCCTGTTGCGCTACCGCGCACGCGTCACTGAAATCAAACCGCTGCTTGAAGCCTTTCCTCCCGCAAAGCTGCGTGACTGGATTCACGGTTTGGGGGTCGAGACCTTCGTCGGCTCGTCAGGACGCGTATTCCCAATGGATATGAAGGCCGCACCGCTGTTGCGCACATGGCTGCATCGTCTGCGCGAGAGGGGGGTGCGTTTCCACGTGCGCCACCACTGGCTAGGCTGGGATGAGGGGGACGCACTGCGCTTTGCTGCAAATGGAAGCGAATTTTCCATAAAAGCTGACGCCGTGGTTCTGGCGCTGGGCGGCGGAAGTTGGGCGAAACTGGGATCGGATGGCGCATGGCAATCGTTGCTGGCACAGCGTGGTATTGGGGTTGCGTCATTGCAGCCTTCGAACTGCGGCTTCGACGTGGCGGGCGGATGGAGCGAGCATCTGCGCAGCCGCTTTGCCGGACAGCCGCTGAAAACCATGGCGCTGCGTTTCACCGATGAGGCGGGCAATATTCAACAGCGCAAGGGCGAACTGATGCTGTCCGATAGCGGGATCGAGGGCAGTGTGGTCTACGCCCTGTCGGCGTCGCTGCGCGACACAATCGCGGCGCGGGGCCCGGTTGCCATCGAACTGGATTTGGCACCGGACAAGTCACTGGAGCGGATTGTGGTCGAGGTTACTCATCCGCGCGGCGCACGTTCGTTAACCAGCCATCTGCAAAGCCGCGCCGGGATCAAAGGCGCGAAGATGGCGCTGCTGAATGAATTGTTGTCGAAAGCGCAGTTGAATGATCCGTTCGCTCTGGCCCATGCGATAAAATCGCTGCCGCTCACGCTGGCTGCGCCGCGTCCGCTCGATGAGGCGATAAGCAGCGCGGGCGGGGTGCGTTTCAATACGCTGGATGAAAACCTGATGGTGCGCGATCTTCCCGGTGTGTTTTGCGCGGGCGAGATGCTCGACTGGGAAGCGCCTACCGGCGGCTATCTGTTGACGGCCTGTTTTGCCAGCGGACGCGTGGCGGGGCAGGGCGCGTTGAATTACTTACACATTTAAGATGCTGCGACTGACTGAACTCAAACTCCCACTCGACCATGCGCCTGAAGCTTTGCGTGCGGCTATTCTGCAACGCCTTGGCATCACGGACGATGAACTGCTACATGTCAGCATTTTCAAACGCAGTTTTGATGCGCGCAAGAAGCACGCGATGCTGATGATTTATGCGCTGGATGTCGAAGTCAAAAATGAAGCGGCATTGCTGAAGCAGTTTCGCAATGATCGCCATCTCATGCCGACACCGGACACGACCTATCGCTTCGTGGGTCAGGCATCTGAATCCTTGGCGTCGCGGCCGCTGGTGGTTGGCTTCGGCCCCTGTGGCATTTTCGCCGCACTGGTGCTGGCGCAAATGGGCTTTAAACCCATTGTGTTGGAGCGTGGCAAGGCGGTGCGCGAGCGGACGAAGGACACCTGGGGGCTATGGCGTAAGCATACGCTCAATCCGGAATCCAACGTGCAGTTCGGCGAGGGCGGCGCAGGCACGTTTTCCGATGGCAAACTCTACAGCCAGATCAAGGATCCGAAACACTACGGGCGCAAGGTCATCGCTGAATTTGTCAAAGCGGGCGCGCCGAAAGAAATCGTGTATGTGTCGAAACCACACATCGGCACCTTTCGCCTGGTGGGGGTGGTTGAGGCTATGCGTCACGAGATTGAGGCGCTTGGCGGAGAGATCCGGTTCGAACAGCGGGTGACGGATGTGCTGCTTGAAGAAGGCGCCAAGGGTAAGTATATCCGTGGCGTGGTGCTGGCCAGCGGCGAGACGCTGCGCAGCGACCACGTCATCCTCGCGCTCGGCCACAGCGCCCGCGATACCTTCGAGATGCTGCACGCGCGCGGAGTGTTTATGGAAGCCAAACCGTTTTCCATCGGCTTTCGCATCGAGCATCCGCAGTCGCTGATCGACAAGGCGCGTTTGGGGCCGAACGCGGGCAATCCGCTATTGGGTGCGGCGGACTACAAGCTGGTGCATCACGCCAAGAATGGCCGCTCGGTGTACAGCTTCTGCATGTGCCCCGGCGGCACGGTGGTGGCGGCCGCCTCCGAGCCGGGGCGCGTGGTGACCAACGGCATGAGCCAATATTCGCGCAACGAGCGCAACGCCAA
>JBKJIS010000305.1:0-7630 GCA_046598305.1 Thiobacillus sp. | reverse complement strand
AGTTTGGATCGCAGAAAGAGGAATCCCTGTTGCCGTCGCGATTTCCGAGTCGAGAAGTTGACCGTGCCGCTTCAGATGAGTGAGGATGGTTTCGGAATGCATGGTGATTACCTCTGTAAAGATCGTGGTGGAGAGTTCGCCGCCGAAATTGTCTGTTAAAACATAAGCCTTCCCGACATGAAACTCGAAAGGGCCAATCGGACAAGTGAATCCCCTGTAGTTTACTGGAACCTGCGGTATTTTAGGTTTTTGTGTCTGTTCTGGCTTTAGAGGTGCCCTTTAATCGGCTTTCCCTATTGCCAGTCAAACTGGTCGATTATGGCCACCTATCATCGCTACAGCCTTTTAAAAATGCCGGCTTAACGTTTCAAACACTTTTGTTCAGACAAGTTAAACGGCTTGCTTGAGGCAATGGCTGGGGGCAATTGTATGTATGCCGCCAAGAACGAAGCAATGGCTTACTTGCCCATGACTGCGCCAAAGACCTTTTTCAGCAGGTCGCTGCCAGCTTGCAGCGGGTTGGCGCGAATCGCCGCTTCTTTTTCCCCGATTAGTTTGTAGAGCCGGTCGAGCGTCTGCTGGGTCACGTATTGCGCAACGTTGGCCTGGTTTTTGTCAACCAGGTTAAATTGCGCGGCCATGCCGGCGTATTGGTTGTATTGCTGCGCCAGTCCGACCTTGTCGGTGGTCGCCTTGACGATGGGGCCGAAGCGCTCGGTCAGAGAGGATTCGGTTTTCTTGCGGAAGAAATCGGTGGCCGAGGTGTTGCCGCCAGTCAGGATGCCTTTGGCATCTTCCAGCGACATGGTTTTGACGGCGCCGACCAGCAGGGTTTTGGCTTCTGGAACAGCCGCTTCGGCAGCGCGGTTCATCGACAGCACCAATTCATCTGCTTGTTTGCCCATGCCGAACATGCGCATGGCTTTCTCGGCCTTTTGCAGCGTGGGAGGTAAGTGAATTTTGAGCGCGGCATTGCCGAAGAACCCGTCCTTCTGACCGAGCTGGGCGACAGCCGAATCGGCACCGCGGGTCAGCGCTTCCTTCAGGCCGGCGTTGATTTCGGTGCTGGAAAGCGCGTCAACGCTGGTAGCAGCGGACTGGCTGGCGGGCGTGTCGAGTACCCCTTTCAGCATACCGCCCCAATCGAAGGCATGGGCAGGCAGCGTCAATGTCAGGCCGGCGGCCAGAATCATCCAGCGCTTTGAAGTAAGCTTGATCATGGTGCCTCTCCTTGGTGCATTGTGGGTCAGAGCACCTCGGCCGCGTAATCCGCCAGGCGTGAACGCTCGCCGCGTTGCAGGGTAACGTGACCGTTGTGTGCCCAGCCTTTGAAATGGTCGACCACGTAGGTGAGACCAGAACTCCCTTCGGTGAGGTAGGGCGTGTCAATCTGTGAAATATTGCCCAGACACACCACTTTGGTTCCCGGCCCCGCACGCGTGATCAGCGTCTTCATCTGCTTGGGTGTGAGGTTTTGCGCTTCATCAATAATAAGAAACTTGTTGAGGAAAGTGCGACCACGCATGAAATTTAACGATTTGATCTTGATCCGGCTGCGGATCAAATCCTGTGTGGCGGCGCGTCCCCAGTCGCCCCCTTCTTCGTCGCTCTTGTTCAACACATCGAGGTTGTCTTCCAGCGCGCCCATCCATGGCGTCATTTTTTCTTCCTCGGTTCCGGGTAAAAATCCGATGTCTTCGCCCACCGGAACGGTAACGCGGGTCATGATGATCTCGCTGTAGATTTTCTTGTCCAGCACTTGGGCCAGCGCTGCGGCCAAAGTGAGCAAAGTTTTCCCGGTACCGGCCTGGCCGAGCAGGGTGACGAAATCGATCTCGGGGTCCATCAACACGTTGAGCGCAAAGTTCTGCTCCCGGTTGCGTGCGGTGATGCCCCACACATTATTCTTGGCGTGGCTGTAGTCGCGCACCGTGACCATTTCCGCCTGCTTGCCTTCAACCTTCAACACCTGGGCATAGAGCGGGTTGGGGCCTTCCTGATAGACAAACTCATTCGGCAGCAAACTTGAAACCTGCGGACCCTTGATGCGGTAATAGGTATGGCCGTTGGCCTGCCACGATTCCATGTCCTTGCCGTGGGTGTCCCAGAAGTCGACCGGCAATTCGCGTACGCCGGAATACAGCAGGTCGGTGTCTTCCAGCACCTTGTCGTTGAAATAGTCTTCGGCAGGCAACCCCAGTGCGCGCGCCTTGATGCGCATGTTGATGTCTTTCGACACCAGAATGACCTGGCGGTTGGGGCGATGCCGCGTCAGGAACAGCACCACGCCGAGGATCTGGTTGTCGACCTTGCTGGTCGGCAAATTCATCGGGATATCGCCGGTGATTGCTTCGGTTTGCAGGAACAATTTTCCGCTGGCAGATTTGTGGCTGTGTTGCGAGAGCGGTACGCCATCTTCGATGTTGTCGAGCTTGCTGACGAGTTCATCGATAAAGCGGCTGGCCTGGCGTGCATTGCGCGACACCTCGGTCATCCCCTTTTTGTGCATGTCGAGTTCTTCCAGCGTAGCGATCGGCACATAAATATCGTGCTCTTCAAAACGGAACAGGCTGGTGGGATCGTGCATCAGCACATTGGTGTCCAAAACAAACAGCTTGGTCTGAGTGGCAGATTTTTTCGGCATGGTGTTTTGGTGGTGGCTCGGTGAAGGCAACGTGTTCATCCTACCCCAAGCTGAAGTCCCCTTGTTCAATGAAAAAACTAAACTTGAAACCGGCGATCAACACGATTTAAACGGACCATTTCTCAGTAGAATGGTCGGTTCTTCAAAGCGGTGTCCCGTGATGAGTGCATGGTTTTCTGACAATCATATTTTGATTAAACCCGGCGTGCGCGCAAGCTGTGGCTTGCACGTTTATCACCTCTGATGCGGCGTTTTAACTGGCTTATTCTGGTGTGGATAGGGTCGCAACCGCTGCATGCCCAGGTCGCCGCTCACATCCTGCTGCAGGATTCGCCGCTGGCCGGATTTCAATATCACGCAGGCAAAAAGCTATGGCCGCAGATGCCGGTGGGCGATGCGCTCACGCTGATATGCGAGCCGGACAATGTCCATGATGCGAAAGCGGTGCGGGTGGAATGGCAGGGCCACAAAATTGGCTACGTGCCGCGCCGCGAAAATACCGACGTGGCGCGCTTCATGGATGGTGGGCAAACGCGGGTGGCCCGTATCAGTCGATTGGCCGAGGTGCGCGATCCGTGGTCGCGGGTGCGTTTCGAGATTCTGGTTCCGGTGCAGCCGGGCGCCGTGCAGCCGGGCGGGCAGAGCGCACCGTGAAACAGTGGGGTGTCTGGAAGGGGGTTTGGCTTACCGGGGCGATGCTCCTGGCTTCGATCGCACAAGCTGCGGCTGAACCCCCGACACTTCCCTTATCCAGCCTCAAACTCCCGCCGGGATTCCAGATTGAATTGTTCGCCCGGGTGCCCAATGCGCGCCAAATGGCACTCGGAAAAACCATGCTGTTTGTCGGCAGCATGCGCGCCGGCAAGGTCTACGCGATTCCGCTGAAAAGCCCCCACAACCCCGTGGTGATTGCCGACAAGCTTGAAATGCCGGTGGGGGTGGCCTTTCGCGACGGCGATTTGTATATCTCGGCGGTAAGCCGGATTCTGCGACTGCGTAACATCGAGGCGCGCGTGAATCGACCGCCCAAGCCTGAAGTGTTAAGCGAGGCTTATCCCACCGACACGCAGCACGGCTGGAAATTCATTGCCTTTGGTCCCGATGGCAAGCTCTACGTGCCGGTGGGTGCCCCCTGCAATATCTGTGAACCCGACCCCGACCGCTTTGCGACGATCACCGCGCTCGATGTGGCCCATGGGAAAATCGAAGTGGTCGTGCGCGGGGTGCGTAACTCGGTTGGATTTGACTGGCATCCACAAAGCGGCGAACTGTGGTTTACCGATAATGGCCGCGACGGGTTGGGCGACGATGCGCCGCCGGATGAGCTCAATCGCGTGAGTCAGTCCGGCCAGCATTTTGGCTACCCGTATTGCCACGGCGGCACGATCACCGACCCCGAACTGGGGCGGACACGACGTTGCGATGCGTTCGTGGCACCGGTACAGAACCTGGGTGCCCATGTGGCGAGCCTGGGCATGCGTTTTTACACGGGGAAGGCCTTCCCTGAGCGTTACCGGAATGCCGTATTTATCGCCGAGCATGGTTCTTGGAATCGCAGCAGCAAGAGCGGCTACCGGGTGAGCGTGGTGCGGCTGCAGGACAACCGCGCGGTCAGCTACGAGCCTTTCGTCAGCGGATGGCAGCGTGACGAATCTGCCTGGGGTCGCCCCGCCGACGTGCTGGTGATGCCCGATGGCAGCGTGCTGGTGTCGGACGATCAAGCCGGGGCAATCTACCGCATCACTTACCGTGGTCAACGCTGACCTGTGCGGGTCTGCCTCAGACCATGGGCGGGCTGCGTCGGCCTGTTAGAATCGCCCCCATGAAATTGCTTGTTTTGGATACCTCCACCGAATACTGCTCGGCCGCGCTGTGGCTCGACGGCGAGGTGCGGGCGCGTCGGGTGCGGGCCGAACAGCAGCACAGCAGCCTATTGCTGCCGATGGTGAATGAACTCCTGATTGAGTCAGCACTGAGTCTGCGCCAGCTTGATGGCATTGCTTATGGTGCCGGCCCCGGCTCGTTCACCGGGCTGCGCATTGCCTGCGCGGTGACACAAGGCCTGGCATTTGGCGCCGACTTGCCGGTGGTGGGTATTTCCACGCTGGAATCCATCGCCGAACAGGCCGGCGCAGATAAAGTGCTGACGGTGCTCGATGCGCGCATGGCCGAGGTTTACTGGGCCGCGTACCAACGGCACTCAACGGGTTGGCGCTGTGTTGCCGAGCCTGCGCTGGCGCTGCCTGAATCGGTGTGGGTGCCGGACGGCGACGACTGGATCGGCGCCGGCAATGGATTCGTTGCACTGGGCGAAGTCTTGCGCCCGCGCCTGAGCGCACAGCTGATGCGCATCGACGACACGATCATGCCCGACGCTGCAGCGATGGCCTCGCTTGCCGCTCAGGCATTTGAGCGCGGCGAGAGCACGGACGCCGCATTGGCTGCACCGATTTATCTACGCGACAAAGTCGCGCTGACGGTGGATGAGCGTCGCGCGAAAAAATCCGCATGAGTGCCATTCTAGAATTTCCAAACCATGAAATTGCACATCGCATGCGCCCGATGATCGAGGCCGACCTGCCACGTATCCACCGGATTGAACTCGCGAGCTACGAATACCCATGGACGCCCGGCAACTTCTCCGATTCATTAGGTTCGGGTTACAGCATGTGGGTGCATGAAGCCGATGGCGAAGTGATCGGCTATTACGTCATGATGGCGGCGGCTGGCGAAGCTCATATACTCAATCTGACCATTGCGCCGAGTTGGCGGGGGCACGGCTTGGGCCGTACGCTGCTTGAACATTGCCTGGCCCGTGCCTGCGATCATCGTGCAGAAAGTGTTTTTCTCGAAGTGCGCACTTCCAACGTGGTTGCGATTGCGCTTTACCATAGCAACGGTTTTGTCGATCTGGCATTCAGACGAGCCTACTACCCTTCCCGCGATGGCCGCGAGGATGCGCTCATCATGACGCGCGAACTGACATGATAAGTCGTGACGACATCTTTAATGAACTGGGCATTGGTCCGGTTTGGCGGCTGCGCGATAACCCGGGCGATACGCTGCATGCGCCGGTTTTAGCCCCGATCCGGAATTGGGAACAGCTAGACGATGCGGTGGCGCATTGCACCGCGTGCACATTGCACACTACGCGAACGCAGGGTGTGCTCGGCGTAGGGGATCGCAACGCAGACTGGCTCATTATTGGCGAGGCACCGGGTGTCGAAGAGGATGAGCAGGGCGAGCCGTTTGTCGGTCAGGCGGGTCAGATGCTAGACGCGATGCTGGGCGCCATCGGATTGGCGCGCGGAAACAATGTCTACATCACCAACGTGTTGAAATCACACCCACCAGAAAACCGCGATCCCGAGCCGGATGAAGTGGCTGCTTGCCGGCCTTATCTGCAGGCGCAGATCGAACTCATTCAGCCGAAAATAATTCTTGCGCTGGGGCACGTTGCGGCACAAATTCTGCTCGACTCCAAAGAGACAATCAGTCACCTGCGTGGAAGGGCGCATCAGTTTCAGGGTGTGCCGCTGGTGGCGACGTATCACCCGGCTTATCTGTTGCGAAAACCGACCGAGAAGGCGCGTGCATGGGAGGACCTGTGTCTCGCGCGGCGGCTGTTGCAATCTCCCCCCTCAATAACAAACCCGTAATTATTGGCCTGACTGTTTATGAAACTATTGCATGCTGCTTTGCGCTTTCGCGTGAACTATTTTTCCGATCTGGGTCGCCATCAAATGGTGGTGTGGATGCCGGGCGACACCCCACCGGTCGACGCGCAGGTCGACGTCGGCCCCAAGCTCGAACAGGAAGTGCCGAACGAAGTGTTTCGCAGCGATATTGCACCGCTCAAAATGGGGCGCTTTTATCCGTCCATGCTGTTGCACGCCGACGACGTACCCGCGCCGATGTTTCGCGTTATGAAGTTGAACCAAGAAAATTTCGTCGCCAACTTCAGCCATCCGTTGCAAGGCCGTATTTTCAGTATCGACAGCGGCAAGAGCGACGTTTCGACTCAGCCTGTGGGTAAGGTAGAACAGCTGTTGGAATGGAGCGGCATGGACACGCAAATGCTGACGCCCACCGATTTTGAAGGAGCCGATGCGTTCAGCCGCGAGGACGAAACACCTGATGCCGCGTTCTATGCAGAGCCGAGAAAAATCACCCACGTTGATGCCGTCTGCGCGCGCCGCATCCAGGCGCTTTATCGCACCGTATTGCCAGAGAAGGCGCGGGTACTCGACCTGATGGCCAGCTGGCGCTCGCACCTGCCCGATACCGTGGGATCCACGGTGGGACTGGGCATGAACGCCGAGGAGCTGGCCGACAACCCGCAGCTCACCGAGCGCCTCGTGCACGATCTCAATGCGGACCCGAGATTGCCATTTGCCGATGCCAGCTTTGACGCTGTGGTGTGCACGGTATCGTTCGAATATCTGACGCAGCCGCATAAAATCGTGGCTGAAGCCAAGCGCGTGTTGAAGCCGGGCGGCATGTTCGTGATGATCGTATCAAATCGCTATTTTCCGCCCAAGGTGATCAAGCTGTGGACCGAACTGCATCCTATGGAGCGCATGGCCTGGGTCGGCACGCTGATCAAGCAGGCCGGATTCAAAAAAGTGGAAACCTATGTTGAGCGCGGACTCAAGCGGCCCAAGGACGACCGCTACGCCGATAAGCTTGAGGAATCCGATCCGCTGTTCGCCACTTGGGGAGTGGCGTAGACTCCAGGTTTAGATCTGCCCTTCAATCAATACCTACTCGGGAGACGACGATGTTCGCATGGCTTAAAGCGTTTAAATGGGGGGCCGTTGGATGCCTGGCTCTGGTCTTGTCTGGCTGCGGTTACAACACCTTCCAGACGACAGACGAGGACATCAAGGCGACCTGGGCCGAAGTATTGAACCAGTATCAGCGCCGCGCCGATCTGGTGCCGAACCTGGTCAATGTGGTGAAGGGCTACGCGGCACACGAGAAGGA
>JBKJIS010000122.1:0-4849 GCA_046598305.1 Thiobacillus sp. | reverse complement strand
CCGACGGCGACCTGGATTTCACGCTGATCAAATACGATGCCGGCACGCAGTCGGCGGAATCAAAGGCCTCGGGCACGGGGCCGTGTATCCATCACTTCGCCATCGAAGTCGATGATGTCGAAAAATACGCCGCCGAGATCCAGAAGTACGGCTGCACGATCATCAGCGATCCTGGGGTGATCCCGGTCAAGTTCCGTGACCCGGGTGGCACCATTGCCGAGCTGGTGGAGATAGGCCGCTACTCGCAACTCGCGAGCTGATTCGTACGGCAGGTAAATGCAAACGTCATGCGGTCGGCCCGATGTATTTGCCGTCTCCCCTTGGGGCAAATCCACCGCCTCTGAAAAGGTCGTGGCAGAGAACTAAAGAGATGGGAGACAAAAAAATGAATGCATTCCTTCGAAAAGGCGATTTCTGGGCCGGCCTGGCGCTGGCGGCGCTGGGTATCTACATCATGAGCCAGGCCTGGGGCTGGACTTATATGGCCGAGGAGGGGCCGGGCGCGGGGTTCTTCCCGCGCTGGTATGGCGGCATCATGCTGGTTGTTTCACTGTTCCTGGTGACCGGGACGGTTCTCAAAACCGATCCGAAGGCGAAGCAAAACTCCCTCAAGTGGGTTGAATTGCGCCGTGCCCTGACCTGCTGGATCGCGCTGGCCATTTGCGTGGCGGTTCTCAAGTACGTCGGCTTCATGATTGCCTTCGGACTGCTGACCTGGTTCATTATTGCGATCATGTTCCGCCGTCCGCAGCGTGAGGCGTTGAGTTACGCGATTGGTGGGGCTGTAGGCTTTTATGCGCTTTTTTCTTGGGGACTTGATTTGCAACTGCCGGTCGGGACGCTTTTCTAAAACATAACGAGACGCCCCACCATGGATATCTTCAATGGATTGATGCAGGGATTTGTGGTCGCCTTGACGCCCATGAATCTCGTCATGTGCTTTCTGGGTTGCTTTCTGGGAACCGTTGTCGGCGTCTTGCCCGGCCTGGGCCCCCCGGCAACCATTGCCATGCTGCTGCCGCTAACCTTCAAGATGGAGCCCACCGGCGCGATGATCATGCTGGCGGGCATTTACTACGGCGCCAAGTACGGCGGATCGACGACCGCTATCTTGCTGAATGTGCCGGGTGAGACTTCATCGGTCGTCACCTGTCTGGATGGCTATCAGATGGCGCGCAAGGGCCGGGCCGGGGCGGCTCTGGGCATGAGTGCGATCGCGTCCTTTATCGCAGGCACCATTGGCACGGTGGCGCTGATGATGGTGGCTCCGCCGCTGGCCAAGCTCACGCTGGCTTTCAGCGCGCCAGAATATTTTGCCCTCATGGCACTGGGCCTGGCCATGGTCGCCCTGCTGGCAGGCGACTCGCTGACCAAAGCTCTGCTGTCGATGATGGTGGGGCTGTGGATTGCCAGCATGGGCACAGACCTGTTCACGGCGACCTCACGCTTTACCTTTGGCCAGACCGCAATGCTTGGCGGCATCGAGTTTGTCATCGTGGCGATTGGCGTTTTTGCCGTCGGCGAGGTCTTGGCCAATATGGAACTTTCCAAGCCGGTTGACATGCTGCCGGTGCCCAAAGGGCTGAAGAACCTGTTGCCTACCTGGCAGGATATGAAGGATTGCCGCTTCGCTTTCATCAATGGCTCCGTCATTGGTTTCATCATCGGAATTCTTCCCGGGGCGGGCGCGACCATTTCGTCCTTTCTCAGCTACGGCATTGAGAAAACGGTGTCCAAGCATCCCGAAAAATTTGGAACCGGCGTGATCGAAGGCGTGGCGGCACCTGAAGCCGCCAACAACGCGGATACCGCCGGCGCGATGGTGCCGCTATTGACGCTGGGCATTCCCGGCAGCGGAACCACGGCCATCCTGCTCGCGGCGCTGGTGCTGTGGGGCTTCAAGCCGGGTCCGCTGTTTATTGAGGATAGCCCGGCGATGTTTTGGGGGCTGGTCGCCAGCATGTATATCGGCAACGTGGTGCTGCTGATCCTGAACCTGCCGCTGGTGGCGCTGTTTGCCCAGTTATTGAAGATGCCCGGCTACGTGATGTACCCGCTGATTCTGGGGGTGTCGATCGTGGGGGTCTACACCTCCGACTCCAGCATTTTCCAACTCGGCCTGCTGGTGGGCTTTGGCCTGGTCGGCTATGCCATGCGCAAACTCGATTTTCCGACGGCACCTCTGGTGCTCGGACTGGTGCTGGGTGACCCCATGGAAAAAGCGTTGCGCCAGGCACTGATGATGTCACAGGGCGACGTTTCAATTCTGTTCCGACCGATCCCTGCGGTGTTGCTTCTCATCGCCGCTTTTCTGCTGATCGTGCCGCTGGTGAAGAAATTCAATTCGGTGCGTGTACAGGTCATTGATCAGGAAGCCTGAGTTTTTTCGCCATTAACCATTATCAAAACCGGAGACAAGTGATGAAATTTCCCAAAACACTCTGCGCTGTGGCCCTTGCGGCGCTGGCAACCTTCAGCGGTTTCGCACAGGCCCAGTGGAAACCGACCAAGACCGTCGAAGTGATCGTGCACACCGGACCGGGCGGCGGCAATGACCTGCTGGCCCGAGCCGTCGCGCAGATGCTGGAAAAGGAAAAGCTGTTGCCGGTACGCATGCAAGTGATTAACAAGGCCGGCGGCAATGGCGCCGTGGCGGCGGCGGCGATTGCCGAGAAAAAGGGGGATCCGCATACGCTGGGTTTCATCACCAGCGTCTGGATTGCCAATCCGCTCACCACCAGCGAGGCCAAGGTGACCGTGCACGACCTGACCCCGGTGGCGCGCCTGTTGCTGGAGCCGGCGGTGATTGTGGTTCGGTCCGATTCACCCTACAAGACGCTGAAGGACTTCATCGACGCGGCCAAGGCCAAGCCGGGTGAACTCAAGCAGTCCGGCGGTTCCGTCACTTCGCGCGACAACATCATCCGCCAGACGCTGCAGCAGCACACCGGCACCAAATGGGCATTTGTGTCCTTCCAGGGCGGCGGCGAGCGCCTGGCGGCCGTGCTCGGCGGGCATGTCGACATGATGGTGATCGAGCCGCAGGAAGCCGGCGAGCAGGTACGTGCCGGCAAGCTGCGGGTGCTGGCGCAACTTTCCGAAAAACCGCTGCCCGGTTATCCCAATGTTCCGACATTGAAACAGGCTGGCTATGACGTGGTGGCCACGCCGCAGATCCGCGCCGTCGTGGCGCCCCCGGCTTTTCCTCCTGAAGCGCTGGCCTATTACGAGGATCTTTTCGCCAAGCTGCGCCTCACGCCTTCCTGGAAAAAATACGTGGAAGACAACCAGCTGGAAGATAGTTATGCCAACGGTGCGGAACTGTCCAAGTCAATTGCGCAGATTGAAAAAGAACTGCGCACTCAGTTTCAGCTGGCCGGCATGAAACTGGTCCGCTGACGGCCAGCGAATCCAGTTCACGCCTTCAACACTCTACGGCGGCGGCCTGCGCTGTCACCGTGGCAGGCAAAGACTTGCCGGTTGACGGAAATTCTGTCTGGTTATTGCACCATGCCTGGATAAAAAAGGGGCCGGACCGGCGTTCATCACGGTTCGCTTTGCGTCTGACCCAGCAAAGCCGGCCCGCGCCTTTATGGCGCGACACTGGCCTGTCACGGCGCGCGGTTTTGCAAGTGGGATGAATGCGGGCAATAGACGCTCAGTTTGGAGAGAAGCTTGGATACTCTTGATATTTTCAGTGCCGGGGCAGCCCAGGCCGTCGTGGCGCGTCTCGCGCGGAGCTTCCAATTGGATAGCAAGGACCTTTTCAACGCCAGCTATGGCGCCGTTCATTCCTTGAAATCGCGCATCCTGGCAGGCGAGTCTGTGGACGTGATTGTCCTGACGGACGCCTTGATCAATGAGTTGATCGGAAAAAGCCTGGTCGTGGCGGGCTCGCGTGTGGATCTTGGAACGGTCGGCACCGGACTTGCCGTTCACGCCAATATGCCGCTGCCAGCCGTCGCCAGCCTGCCGATGCTACGAGCGACCCTGCTCGCGTCCGAAAAATTATCTGTCCCTACCCTGCGGCGGCAACCGCGGGGAGGGTTTTGCTCAAGGTTCTGGAGCAATTGGGCATTGGGGAATAGATGCGTTCGCGTCTGCAGTATTGCGCCAGCGGCTACGAAGCGATGGCCCAACTGGCGCGCGGCACGGGCCTGCGCGAACTAGGTGTCATGCAAGTCCCCGAGATCATTGCCAGCACGGACATTGCGCTGGCCGGGCCATTTCCGGCCAAGCTTCAAATTGCCGCTACTTATTCGGCCGGACTGGCTGTGCATTCGAAATGTCCTGAGCGGGCCTGGGAGTTCATACGAAGGCTGACGGGAGAACGCCACGCGCTGGTGAGCGCTGGCTTTGGTGAGTCCCAGGTGCGCGGACCAAACGATGCTGCTCATGTCGGGCAGATCGGCAAGACAGGCTCCTAGGGTCGTATCGCTGACAGGGTCAACAGCAGTTGGGATAGCAGTCAACGTTTACAAGGAAAAATATGTCCGATAACAATCAATCTGAAAGTCCTTCTGTATCCGCGCGGCTGGCGCGGGCAATCATCGCCAGCGCACCTGAAAAGGACGCGGGCGCCAGAGAGGTGGCTGACCGGCTGCTGCTGGACATCTCGGGCCTGTGTATCGCCGCGCGCGACGAGGTCTATGTGAAAGCCGCACTGGAATCCATCGACGGTGACGGCGGCTGCACGGTGATCGGTTTTTCGCGAAAGCTCGGTGCCGAGGGCGCTGCCTTTGTCAATGGCATCGCCTCGCACGGCGAGGACTTCGACGACACCTATGAGGGCGGACCGGTACATGCGGGCGTTGTCATTATTCCTGCCTTGCTGGCAGCGGCCGAGAGG
>JBKJIS010000176.1:0-4237 GCA_046598305.1 Thiobacillus sp. | reverse complement strand
TATAACGGCCCGTTGTCCCCGCCTTACCCGTTTTACCCGCGTATTGCCAGTCAGTGCGATTCATGCCGTAAGAGCCGGTGTACAGCTGGCCAAGAAACTCGGGTGTCTCTGGCGCATTCCGCGTGAAGGCCTGGATCACGCCGCCCGCTGAGTTGCCGTACATCTGGGCCAGCGGGCCGCGCAGGACCTCAATGCGTTCGGTCGATGTCAGGCTGATCGATGAACCCTGCCCCTGACCGTCGGGTGTGGTGCCGGGAATCCCGTCGATGAGCAGCCGGATGCCGCGAATGCCGAACGATGCGCGTGAGCCAAAGCCGCGGATCGAAATCTGCAGGTCTTGTGCGTAGTTCTGGCGATTCAGGATGGTGAGACCGGGAATGCGGTTCAGTGACTCGGAGAGATTGACTTGCGGTCCGGCACCCTCGATCGTTTCGCGGTCCACCGACGCAATGGCGCCCGGTGCATCAAAGCTGCGCTGCTCGGCGCGCGAGGATGTCACGACGACGCTCTCTAGGGTCTGAGCATCGGCGGACAGGGCGGTCATCGCCGTCAGGGCCAGCGACAGCGTCACCTTGGCTGAGATACCCATGGACGGGCTGGGGATAGGGTTGTGATTCATGGCTTATTCTAATGCTGGGGTTGTAATGACGTGGCACGTCGAGGGTTTCCCCTAGACGTGTCACGCACTCTCATCCTTACACTAACTGTGGTCTTTCGCAAATCATCAGCGTTTGTTAGAGGCGCATATAACCGCTGTCAATCCAACCAAAAGGAATATCTGTGAAACAGATCAAACTCACATCACTCGCTTTAGCTGTTGCAACTTTGGGCGCCATGTCGGCTTATGCCCAAGATCCAGCCGGTAACCTGTCAACTCTCCAGCGCATGGGGAATACTGCTACGAGCATGACCATTCCTGCCATTCCGCAAGAAGGTAAGAATGCCGATGCCATCCGTGCCAATCTGAAAAAGATCAAACTGCCGGATGGATTCAAGATCGAACTGTACGCAGTGGTGCCTGACGCACGCTACATGGCGGTTGCCCCCTCCACAAACATGCTGTTTGTCGGCACGCGCAAGACGAATGTCTGGTCTGTAACTAACCGCAACAATGGTGATGTGGCGACCGAAGTCAAGCCCTTTGCGCCATCGATCAAATTCAGTAACCCCAATGGTGTTTGCTTCACCAAGGACGGTTTCCTGATCGTTGCAGAATCCAATCGCATCTTGCACTTCCCCGCAGCTGAGTATTTCTATGAAGGCCCGGACGTTGCTGTTGGTGTCATTGTTCCTGAAGGCAAGTTGATCCCTGTCGAAGAGCAGTCGTTCAACCACACCGGTCGTGTCTGCAAGGTGGACAAAGACGGCAAGATCTTTGTGAACTTGGGCCAACCCTATAACGTGCAACCCAAAGAAAAAGTGGCGCTGTACGAAGAATTGGGTATTGGTGGCATCGTGCGTTACAACGGTCTGGACGGAACCGGTCGTATGGTCTACGCTAAGGGCATGCGCAACCCCGCCGGCCTCAGTATCGGACCGAAGGGTGATATTTGGGCCACTGACAATCAAGTGGACGGATTGGGAGATGGCATTCCTCCTGGCGAGCTGAACAAAATCTCCAAGGCTGGAGAGCACTTCGGCTTCCCCTATTACAACGGGCATTTCAAAGTCGCAGGCTCAGCTGCAGCGTCTGACCTGAAGGACATGAAAGAACCCGCAGGTGCCATCTTCCCGCAAGTGGAATTCCCTGCACACCAAGCCCAGCTCGGTTTGAGCCACTACACAGGAACCGCGTTTCCCAAGAAGTACCAGGGTGGCCTTTTTGTGGCAGCCCATGGCTCCTGGAACAGCTCCGTACCAACCGGCTACAAGATCGACTTCGTGCCAATCAAGGCCGATGGCAATGCCGGCCCGGCAGAAACGTTTGCAGACGGCTTCCTGGACAAGACGACGGGACGCGCTTTGGGGCGGCCGGTGGATGTTGCCAATTTGCCGGACGGCTCCATTCTGGTGTCGGACGACTATGCAGGCGCGCTCTACCGCATCAGCTATAGCGGCAACTGATCCGGGGGTGAAGCACGGGCCTGATGTCCGTTGCTGAATCAGACAGGGGCCCCCTTTTTCAGGGGGGCCCATTTTTTTAGAGTTCCACTATGAAGAATCTATTTTTTATTTTCCTAGTCTGTGCCGCTTTCAACGCCATTGCAGATGATGTGGCATTGGGCCGGGCAAAAGCAGAGGTGGCGTGTGCCCTGTGCCATGGCTCCACCGGCTTGGCCATGCTTCCGAATGCACCGAACCTGGCCGGGCAACCGTCAATTTATCTGAGCGAGCAATTAAAAAATTACCGCAGTGGCAAGCGGCAAAACGAAGTGATGAACATGATTGCAAAACAGCTCACTGATTCGGAAATTACCCATCTCTCTGCCTGGTACAGCGCCATCAAGATCACGGTTGAAGCACCTTGAATTCGGCGTTGACTGGTGCGTCGATGTACTCCCCATTGGAATTTAAGCCGGCAATGCAGGTTCCGGGAGGCCCTGGCGATTTCCGTCCAGTGCTATCATTTCGGCGGAAAATGCGCGACAACATAAACAACACGGCTTAACCTAAATCCGGCAGTTACCCCGACCCGGCAAGCGCGGTTTGATGCATCGGGGTGGTAATTGTTGGCGCAAAGCGCTGGCAAATGTAGTTCAACAGCGTGGCCCATCGGTCGACTTTTGGCAACTGCTCCGCAATGGTCTTGACATGCTCTAAAGCCGCACGGATGTTGACGATCAGCGCTTTTATGGTTTGCACTTTGGCGTGTAGGGGTGTCAAATAAAGCTGTGTCTGCCCGCCGTGATTGGCCGCCTTGCCCACCGCAGCCAGCAGCAGCGGTCGGCTCGTCACCGCTTCAAGCCTGGCGCCTGGATGTGCCGCACGACAGTACCAACTCCACCAGTTGTAGACCAACGCCCCGACCCTGGCCGTCGTCTGGCAACGGTTGATGTCTTGCGTGGTGAAGCCCGATAAGCCCCACTGATTTTTGAGCTCGTCAAAGCCGTTCTCACAGCCACAGCGATCCCGGTAGAGTTGCCCGATGGACTCCAGCGGATAGGCCACATCGGTGACCAGCACCGTGTACTCCCAAAGTCTGTCAGCATCAAGCGCCTGCATATCGGCCAGCGCCAATTGCAGTTGCCCATTGGCTCGTCGGCTCTGGCGTGCCACGCTGTCCTTGATGCGCTTGCGCACCAGCACCACCCGGCGCTCTTTGCTCCAGCCCTGCAGGCGCAGCCGATCTTCGATCATCTGGCAGCCTTGACTGTCAGGGCGCGTCCAGTCGCCGCGGGCAAACTGGCGTTCAATCAGGCGCAAGACATTCTTGGTCTGGCGCAGGCGCAGCAAATAGGGTTGATTGCGGCTCTCCAGCGTGAGCAATATGCCCTCGTTACCGTAGCCGCTGTCGCCTCGTACCAGCTTGGGGCGCCGGTTGGCATCGAGTTCGTCGAGCAAGGCGCCAAGTCCTGCCTTGGCGTGCAGGCTGCTGCGTTGTTTACCAGGGCTCACCTGCACATCGAGCACCAGTCGCAGGTTGCCAACCCAGTAGGTGTGCAGAGCATGGCTGGGGCGCCCTGGCTTGTGGGGGTTGTAGCCTAGGGTGGCCCCCTCCTGGTGTCCGAACAAGGTCTTGATGGTGGCATCAATGTCCAGTATCCAGGGGCGGTCCAAGGCATCACTCACACTGCGCATCAGTGCGGGGCGCAGCCACTTGGCGCTTTGCTCCTCGTCCATGCGCGCGAGGCCGCGGCGCATGGCATCTTCGCTGATGACCCGGCGCATCCCCAAGGCTTGTGCCGCTACCGCGTCGCCGCGCAGTGCGGTGATGTGGGCGTAGCGTTTGTGCCCGGCCAGAATCGCCAGCATCAGGGTTCCCAGCACGTCTCGCTTGGTCGGGGCATTGGGGCTGGTGTAGGTCAAAGGACATTCCTCAACCCAGCGCTCAAAGATTCCAGCAGTCGCCAAAAACTCGGCAAAGAACACCAGTTGGCCGTTGGGCGTGGCTTGTGCACCTTCGTCCCAGCGCACGTGCATGCGCCCGCCCAATGTGTCTACCGCCATGGCCGCTTCAGTTGCGAGGGCCACTTCTCGCTTGCGTTTTGATTCACCCATCGGGTGAGTGTGCCAAATCAGCGTAGGCCCCCGCCAGCGCTGGGTTTCTAGCCTTTTTGGGTCAGGCAACTGCTGAATT
>JBKJIS010000060.1:0-4063 GCA_046598305.1 Thiobacillus sp. | reverse complement strand
CTGCCCATCTTCGTTAACCCAGACCATGGTCTGCTCGCCAGACGCCAGCCCGTAACGCACCTTGAACCGCAAATCGATGCGGGCGGGTAAAGGATTCAGCGGTGGCGGTGCCACCTCGACCGGGTCCGGGTCCGGTGCTGCAACCTGCACCGGGTCAGGCAGCGCAACAGGCGGCGTATCAACACTCACGACGGGTTCGATCGAAGCAGAAACCTTGATGGGGTCGGTTGACACAACACCAGGCGGGGCGGCTGTCTGCACCGGATTTTCAGCCGGGAGAGGGCTGCGATAAACGGGGGGAGCAGACACAGCAGGTTTGGCGACAGGAGGCGGGGGCGCACCCAAGGAAACCAATCGTGCTTCGAAGCGTAGGGGCTCAGCAGGCAGTTCCTGCGCAGGCAGACGCCAATTCGCCCCACCCATCAGGATGGCATGCAACAACAGCGACACGCCCAACGCCAGCCACCACGGGCGCAGGCTACGCCCCACGGTTCAGTCCTTCACGCTGGCGCGCACCAGACGCTGCTCAAGGGTCACGCCGTCTTCGCTCACACGAACTTGCACCGGAAGATTGTTGCGCGCAGGAGCGATCCACACCGTAACGGCTTTCTCATCGGGCTTTTCTGTAATCCGCTGATACTGTTGGGTGTCGAGTGCACCCAGCGGCGTTTGAATGGAACCGCCATCACTCCGGGCATACCGGTAGTCATTCAAGTCATGTCCACTCACCACCTGCAGGGCATAGTCGACCGGTGGCTTGGGCAAAAACATGAACTGGTACAGTTGGGAAAGCTGATCCTGCGTCCCATTCTGCAGCCCGCTCATCTGACGCGATTCGCCCTTGTATTGGTAGGCAATGCTGCGTTGCTTCCAGTCGAGCTGTGCGGTTGCCAGTTTGTTCGGCGCATCGCTGCGCGCGTGCTGAAACTGGGTGGGGCGCAAGCCTTGCGGCGTGACTGCACCGATGCTTTCGAGCCGGATGTTGCCCGACCACAGCAATTTGAGCGGGCCGGTCGCACGCGTTTCGCTGACCAGCGTATAACGCTCGCCGCTGCGGGTGAACGAGTCGGTTACCTGGCCGAGTTTGTGGCCATTACGGTACAGGTCATAAACCAGAGTCATTTGCAATGGCCCGGCTGCCTGTGCCGTGGTGGCGAACAGGCTGACCGCCAGTAAAAGGGGTTTGATCATAGTCACGCTCCAGTGAATAACACAGACTGTGACGTCAAATCGCCCTTCAAGTTTACGCGGCCACCATTATTTACCAGCCGCCCTTCGGCGAACCAGCGAATGGCTTGCGGATAAATCTGGTGCTCCTGCGCCAAAACCCGTGTAGCGAGCGTATGAGCGGTGTCGTCTGCCCGCACCGGCACCGCGGCCTGTATGACTATTGGGCCGTGATCGAGTTGCGCAGTCACGAAATGGACCGTACAGCCATGAATTTTCACCCCTTCGGCCAGTGCGCGTTCATGCGTGTTCAATCCGGGAAACATGGGTAGCAGCGAAGGATGAATATTCAGTAGCCGGCTTTCAAAACGGTTGATGAACGCCGGACTGAGGATGCGCATATAGCCGGCCAGCACCACCAGATCAGGTTGATGGCGCTCGATTTCGTCGGCCAATTGCGCATCAAAGGATTCACGCCCGGCATGCAGCGTATGGTCGAGTGCGACGGTTTTCAGGCCGTGTTCGCGCGCAAACACCAACCCTGCCGCTTGCGGCCGGTTGCTGATGACCGCCACAATGTCAATCGGCAGTTTTGCTTCAACGATCGCCTGGAAATTGCTGCCGCGACCAGACAACAGCACGACAACGCGGCAGCTCACGAATAAATCACCTGCTCCATGCCCTCTGCGCGCGCGATGATTTTACCCATCTGCCACACGGTTTCGCCGCTTTCCTGCAAATGCATCGTCGCGGCTTCGGCATCCGAAGCTGCGACGATGATGCACAGGCCGATGCCGCAATTGAACGTGCGCAGCATTTCGTCTGCGGTCACCTCGCCCGCCTGTTGCAACCAATCGAACAGCGGTGGACGTGTCCAGGCAACCGGATTGACTTGCGCCGCGACAGTTTCCGGCAGACAACGTGGCAGGTTGCCGGTAATGCCCCCGCCGGTGATGTGCGCCATGCCTTTGACATTGAGTTTTTCAATCAGCGACAGCACCGGTTTGACGTAAATCCGCGTCGGCTCCATCACGGCGTCGGCAAACGGGCGGCCATGGAAGTCGGATTTCAGGCCAATATGGCTGAGGTCAATCAGCTTGCGTATCAACGAATAGCCGTTGGAATGCGCGCCACTGGAAGCCAGGCCCAGCACCACATCGCCCGGCACAATGCTTTGCCCGCCGATGACTTTGGATTTTTCGACCACGCCTACGGCAAAGCCGGCCAGATCGTATTCGCCTTCGGGATACATGCCGGGCATCTCGGCGGTTTCACCGCCAATCAGCGCACAACCGGCCTGCACGCAGCCGGTGGCGATACCCGAGATCACCGCTTCGGCGGTGTCGAGGGAGAGTTTTCCGGTGGCGAAATAATCGAGAAAAAACAGCGGCTCGGCGCCCTGCACCAGAATGTCGTTGACGCTCATCGCCACCAGGTCGATGCCCACGGTGTCGTGGCGGTTCAGCTCGAACGCCAGCTTCAATTTGGTGCCGACGCCGTCGGTGCCGGAGACCAGCACCGGCTCCTTGAATTTCTTCGATATCTCGACCAGCGCGCCGAAACCGCCGATGCCCGTCAGCACTTCGGGACGCAGGGTGCGCTTGGCCAATGGCTTGATGCGCTCGACCAGCGCATCGCCCGCGTCGATATCGACACCGGCATCTTTATAGGAAATAGAAGGCAAAGCCGACTCCAGAATGAAAAAGTGCTGTATTTTACCGCCTATGACGACTCCCCGCCCGCTCAACCTCCCGTGGCTTGCCCTGGCCTTTCTGCTTGCATTCGGTTGGTTGGTGTATCTGCTGGGCCCCATTCTCACACCGTTTCTGGCCGGCGCCTTGTTGGCGTATATGTTCGATCCATTGGTCGGTCGGCTGGAGGCGCGCGGGATTCCGCGTGCAACGAGTACGATGATCGTCATCGTGCTGGCCGGGCTGGGCTTGTTCGCCCTGCTGCTGGTGGCGCTACCGCTGTTTCAGGGGCAGTTTGCCGAATTGTCGCAGCGGGCACCCGCTGCCATCGACTTGCTGCAAACCCGCTTCCTGCCCTGGCTGCAACAGACCTTCGGCATCACCATCGCCCCCAACCTGGATGCACTGAAATCCTGGCTGACCGAACAGGCCACACAGAACAGCGCCAACTGGCTGCCCACCCTGCAAACCGGCGCGCTCGCCATCGTCGGCGTGCTGGTTAACCTGCTGCTGATCCCGGTGGTGATGTTTTATCTGCTGAAGGACTGGAATGTGATCGTGGCACGCGTTGCCGCGCTGGAACCACGCGACTGGGTGGGAACCGTTACCCGCATCGCGCGCGCAATGGACCTGGTCGTCGGCGAGTTCCTGCGCGGGCAGATGGCAGTGATGGCGACGCTGTCCCTCTATTACGTGCTAGCCCTATGGGCAGCGGGACTGGATTATGCAGTGCCGATCGGCATCCTCACCGGGATCTTGTCGTTCGTGCCTTTTCTCGGCTTTGGCCTCGGCATGATCCTGGCGCTGCTGGTGGCACTGCTGCAGTTCAGTGACTGGACTGGCGTGGCCTGGGTGGCCGGCATTTATCTTGCCGGGCAGGCGCTGGAAACCTATGTCGTCACGCCGCGTCTGGTCGGCGAGCGGGTCGGCCTGCACCCGGTGATGGTGATCTTCGTGCTGGCGGCGTTCGGCCAGCTGTTCGGCTTTGTCGGCGTGCTGCTGGCGGTGCCAATGGCCGCCGTCCTGCTGGTGGCGCTGCGCGAACTGCGCGGTGTGTACGAGGCCAGTGCCTTTTATCGCGGCAGCTATAATGCCGGCTCTCCCGATTCCACCTTACCTGCCATGTCCGCACCGCTGCTCGACCAGCCCCTATTCGAATCGCGTATCGCCTCCCTGCCGCTGGTTCACCGCGGCAAGGTGCGCGA
>JBKJIS010000281.1:0-12781 GCA_046598305.1 Thiobacillus sp. | reverse complement strand
TTTGGGCTGGCCAAGCACACCCAAATCAACAAGATCAGCGTGCAGTGGCCAAGCGGCAAAGTGCAGGAATTAACGGATGTAAAAGCGGATCAGGTGCTGCGCATCAAGGAGCCTGGTGCTTAGTTTATATCTGTAACGCTTACACTCTTGAACCACGAAGACACCAAAATAAGAAGAAGGATCGATTCTCTTTGTGCCTTTGTGGTTTATTCGCAGCGCCAAGAAAAGGGACGGAATCAATGTTTTTCTGGAATAAAAAATCCAGCCACGAACGTGCCATGGACTGGTTCAAACAGCATATGGTGTCCGGTCAGGGCATCATCGTGCATACGAAACAGCCGGTGCCCTACCCGGAGGTCACGGGATATTTCATCCCCACCCTGTACAACTGGGGCGAGAAGGAGCTGGCGCGCACCTGCACCCGGTGGCTGCTGTCGATTCAGTTGCCGGATGGCGCGTTTCCGGCGCCCGATGGGGTGCCCTACACCTTCGACACCGCGCAGATCATGCGCGGGCTATGCGCAGCGATGGGGGATGTGGACGGCGTGGAATCCTCGCTGAGGCGCGCCTGCGACTGGATGCTGACGCAGGTGGATGCAAGCGGCCGCCTCAAGACCCCATCAACCGAACTATGGGGAGACATCGCCAGCGACCTGATCCACACCTACGCTTTACCCCCGCTGGCACAGGCCGGCAAGCTGCTGGGGGTGAAGGAATACGAAGACGCGGCGAATTTCGTGCTGGACTATTACAAGCAGCAGCCCGACCTGGTGCCCTTTAACCGCTTGTCGCATTTTCATGCCTATGCCATGGAAGCCTTGTGCGAAATGGGTGAGCTGGAACTCGCCGCCCAGGGCATGGCGGATGTGGAAAAGTGTCAGCGGCCCGATGGCAGCATTCCAGCCTACCCGGATGTGGACTGGGTATGCTCCACCGGCATGGCGCAGTATGCGATCGTCTGGTACACGCTGGGCAAGAAGCAGCCAGCAGATAAGGCCATGGACTACCTTGAGAAAATTCAGAACAAATCAGGTGGATTCAACGGCAGTTACGGCGTGGGTGCCAAATACATTGCTGGCGCCGAGATCAGCTGGGCTGTGAAATATTTTCTCGATGCGCATTTGCTGAGAATGCGCGCGGAGGGCAAGCATGCTTAAAGTGCTCACCGTGTTCGGCACCCGCCCGGAAGCCATCAAGATGGCCCCGGTGATCGCTGCGCTGGAAATGCATCCCGACCTGATCGACAACAAGAACTGCCTCACCGGCCAGCACAAGGACATGGTGGCGCCGCTGATCGACCTGTTCAACATCCGGGTCGATTACAACCTGAACCTGATGCGCGAAAACCAGACTCTGGAGCACATCACCACCACTGTGCTGCACGAGGTAGGGCGCATTCTTCGCGAGCAGCATTTTGATCTGCTGCTGGTGCAGGGGGACACGACCACCTCGATGGCGGCGGCCCTGGCCGCCTTTTATGCCGGGGTAAAAATTGGCCACATTGAAGCGGGCCTGCGCACCTTCGACAAGCACCACCCCTACCCCGAAGAATCCAACCGAAAAATCATCGATGCAGTGGCAGATGTCTTCTTTGCCCATAGCGATATGGCAAAACAACATCTTCTTAACGAAGGGATTGCCGAGGCGAATATCGCAGTAACCGGCAACACGGTCATCGATGCCTTGCTTGATGTTTCCAACCGGCCTTACAGCTTTGCCGGCACGCCGCTGGAATCACTGCCGTTCGAAACCAGGCGCATTGTTCTGGTGACCGCGCACCGCCGCGAGAGCTTTGGCGATCCATTCGAAGCGATCTGCCAAGGCTTGCGCGACCTGGCATTGAAATACCGTGACGACATCGTGCTGGTCTACCCGGTGCATCGCAATCCCAACGTGCGGCAGGTGGTGAACAGCATGCTGGCCGGCATCGACAATGTATTGCTGATTGACCCGCTGGATTACATGCCGCTGGTGCATCTGATGAAGCGCGCCTACATGGTGCTGACCGATTCAGGCGGCTTACAGGAAGAGGCGCCCAGTCTAGGGAAACCGGTGCTGGTGTTGCGCAAGGTGACCGAGCGACAGGAAGGGGTCGAGGCGGGCACGCTCAAGCTTGTCGGCATGAATGCCGACGATATCGTCCGCGAAGCCAGCCGCCTGCTCGACGATGACGCCGCATACCAGGCAATGGCGACCCGCGCCAACCCCTACGGCGACGGCACTGCCGCGATCAAGATCGTGAAGCGAATCCTGGAAGACGCGGGCGAAAGTGCATGAGCGATACGGCTATCGATCAACCGCTGGTCAGCATTGTGCTGCCCACCTACAAGCGGGCGCACCTGCTGGCGCAGGCGATCCGCAGCGTGCTCGACCAGACGCATGCCAATCTGGAACTGATCGTCGTCGATGACAATTCGCCCGACGACACGGCGGCCGTGGTCCAATCTTTCGACGACCCGCGCATCCACTATGTCAAAAACGATCCAAACCTGAAATTGCCGCGCGCGCTGAATCGGGGCTTCTCCGAAGCACGTGGCGACTACCTCACGTGGACATCAGACGACAATCTGATGGCACCCACGGCAATCGAGAAAATGCTTGCCGCCCTGGCCGGCGGCAATTGCGATTTTGTCTACGCAGACTATTGGCTGTTTTCCGAGCAGGATGCAGATGCCCGCCCGCTCGCGCCGCAGCATGATCGCCTACCCGACGCCTTGCAGCTCGAAAAAGGCAACCACATCGGCGCGTGCTTCCTCTACACCCGCGGGCTTTATGAAACGGTCGGCGACTATGATCCCGAGCTGTTCCTGGTCGAAGACTACGATTATTTTTTGCGCGCAGCGCGCAGTTTTCGTTTTTGCCACCTGGCCGAGCCGCTGTACTACTTCCGCCGCGACGAAGCCACGCTCTATTGCTCGCGCTTCCCCGAGGTCAAGGCATCCGACGTGCTGGTCCGCTTCAAAAACAGTGTGATCGATTCTGAAGAGGCCGCCCGCATCCTCGCCGGCCTGCTGCTGCAGCACCCCAACCGGCTCACCGATGCCAGCCTGCGGCTCGCACTGGCCATACGCACCCGCCTGTCGTACCGCCTTGGCGCATGGCTTGAGCGACGCGGCCATGCACGGCTCAAGCAAAAGCTGGCCGACGACATCGCGCCGCTGTTCGCACGCTTTCAGTCCGGTGCGGCGAGTTTCGGCGATACCCGCACCGCGCTGCTCGAGCGTATTTTCCGGCACGGCACGCTCGCCTACGTTCCCCCCAGAGCCTGAACCCTATGTTAGACATGATCCAGACCGCGCTGAAAGGCCCCGCCCAGGCTCGCGCACAGCACCGTCAGCTCACCAAGGGCCACACCGGCATCGCTGGTGGACTCGCCGCACTCGCAACTGCGCAACCCGCGCCCGAAAGCGACACCGCCGCGCCGATATTCCTGCTGTCCGCAGGCTGGCGTTCAGGCTCGACGCTGCTGCAGCGGCTCATCATGTCGGATAAGAGCGTGCTGATCTGGGGCGAACCCTACGACGAATGCGGCCAGATCCAGGCGATGGCCGATACGCTCAAGGCCTTTCGCCCCGATTGGCCACCCACCGAGTATTACTATGACGGCACCCCACCGGGACAGCTCACCGGCAGCTGGGTCGCCAATCTCTTTCCCGCGCCCGACTCGCTCTGGCAAGCGCACCGTGCCTTCCATGACACCTTGTTCGATGCGCCCGCCACCCAGTCCGGCGCCGCCCGCTGGGGGATCAAGGAGGTGCGCTTGGGCATCGATCACGCGCACTACCTGCGCTGGCTCTATCCCAAGGCGCGCTTCGTGCTGCTTTACCGCAATCCGCTGGAGGCCTACCGCTCGTATTGCCGCTATGGCCGCAGCTGGTATGACACCTTTCCCGACCGCCCCGTATTCACGCCCACCGCATTCGGCGCGCACTGGCGGCGGCTGATCGAAGGTTATCTCGAAGGCGCCGAATCGATCGGCGCCATGTTGCTGCGCTACGAAGACCTGATCGGCCCCACGCCGCCGCTCGCCGCGCTGGATGCCCACCTTGGCATCCAGACCGATCACGGTGTTCTGGCCAAAAAAGTCGGAAGCTCCGAACGCGGCGGCGAAAAAGCGCACGTCAACGCGCTGGAACGCTGGCTTCTCAAGCGCGCGGTGGGCCCGGTGGCGGCGCAACTCGGATATGACTGGTAGGACGCCGATGGACGCCAGCATCATCGTTTGCACCTACAACCGCGCCGAATCGCTGAAAGACACGCTCGCCGCACTTGCCGCCCTGAAAAACGCGCCGGACCTGCAATGGGAAGTGCTGGTGGTGGACAACAACTCGCGCGACCATACCCGCCAGGTCGTCGAAGCGGCGCAGCGCGACTGGCCGCGCCTGCGATACCTGTTCGAACCCGCGCAAGGCCTCTCGCACGCACGCAATCGCGGCATCGCCGAATCGTCCGGCGAGACGATCCTGTTCACCGACGACGACGTCCTACCCGAACCCGACTGGCTGGAAACCACGCTCGAAGGCCTGGCGAAACATCATGCCGATGCCTGCGGTGGCTATATCGCGCCGATCTGGGAAACGCCGCCGCCCGCTTGGCTCACCGAACGCTTCTACGGCTTTCTCGCCGTGCGCACCGACCGCAGCGACGACTACCCAATAGTGTCACCATCCCAAGCGCCATTCGGTGCGAATATGGCCGTGAAAAAATTTGTGTTCGACAAAGTCGGGCTGTTTGACACCAACCGTGGCCGCAAGGGAAATGTGCTGGCCAGCGGCGAGGATGGCGAAATGTTCGAACGCATCCTGGCGGCGGGTCTGAAGGCGGTCTTCCTTGGACAGTCGCGCGTTCATCACAAGGTTGAAGCGTTTCGTTTGACCAAGGGCTATTTTCGGCGCTGGCGCTTTCAAACCAGCCGCAACATCGCGCAGAGTCGTGGACTGACGGGTGAACGCCGGCTGTTCAACATTCCCTTATATGTCTTTCCCCAATTCCTGCGTGCGATAGCTCGCATGCTTTGGGGATACGTGACACAACCCCGCGATGAAGCATTCAACCGTGAAATTATTGTGTGTCATTTTCTTGGTCTGATGCAAGGCCTGCACCGCTCGCGCTGACCGTGACCGAACATCTCACCATTCTAATCTGCACCCATAACCGGGCCGATCTGCTCGATCGGGTGCTGGAATCACTCAACTCGGCCAAGCGTCCTGCCATGCCGGTGCAAATTCTGGTGGCGGCAAATGCCTGTACCGATGACACGCTGGCAAGAATGCGGGCATATCAGGCGCAACAGACTGAACAGGGCTGGCTACCGCTAAGGCTGATCGAGGTTCCGACGCCTGGCAAATCACATGCGCTTAATCAAGCCATTCCCGAAATCGGTACCGAACTCACGGCCTTTGTCGATGATGATCACCGGGTTGATGAAAGCTATCTGGTTGCTATCGAACAGGCGGCACTGACCTGGCCGGACGCGGGTTTATATTGCGGCCGCATCCTGCCCGACTGGGACGGCAGCGAACCAGTTTGGGTGCATGACGAAGGACCGTACCGGATTTATCCGTTACCGGTTCCACGCTATGACCAGGGTAGCGCACCAAAAACCATCACGGCAGAAGAAGGCCCGATTCCAGGCGGTGGCAATCTCGTGGTGCGTCGCCAAGTCTTCGATCTGGCGGGGCAGTTTTCAACCGAACTCGGGCCACACGGCCATGATCTGGGCGGGGGCGAAGATAGCGAATATGTGCTGCGCGCCCTGACACGCGGTACACGTTGTCAGTATGTGCCGGCAATGGTGCAGCACCACTATGTCGATACCGAACGGTTGCGTCTCGGTTATCTGCTGAAAAAAAGCTATCAGCGCACACGATCGACCTCACGCATACACGGAAACGGATCGGTACCACTGTATATGTGGCGCAAGCTGGCCGAGTATGGATTCCATGGCTTGTTCGGTTTGTCCTGGGCCAAGCTTCGGTTTTACTGGGTGCGAACAGCAGCAGCACTGGGCGAGATACAGGGCCGCAGCGAATCGGGGCATCGCAACAAAAAGCTTTCCCTGCCGCCAGACCGCGGCATGCTGCAAGTTGAAGCTCTGGCCATTTTTACCACCGCGTGCAGCCTGATTGCATGGATTGCCAGCGGCGATGCCCGCTGGGCGGGCGCGCTTCCCACCATGGCCGTGGCGGGCACGGGCACGGTGGCAATACTTGCCAAATCGCTGTCGGATTTTTCGCAGACAGGGCCACGCATCCGCGAAGAAGTGCTCACCCATTACCGGCGCTACACGCTGTTTGCTCTGGCGCGGCTATCGGCATGGGTATTCGCTATCATGCTGTTTACCGGCGGCGCGGGTGTCCTGCTTTATTTCATGCTCGGCACGGTGCTGGGTACGGCGTGGTCGGCGTGGTTTGCGACCCTCGCTGCCTTTCTCGGCATCCTCGGCGGATTCACATTGCAATTCATTCGCAAGCTGCGTTTCAATCCGGGCCTGCTGGTAGCGTCGATGCACTACCGAATAAGCCGGCTGTATGGGCTGTGGCGCTGGATGACACCTGTGCGCATTACCTGGATACAGGCACTCTGGATGAGTGCGGTGGGACTATTGTTCCTGGCTTCCTCATGGCAGCTGGCAACAGAAAACCGTACCGGCGACCTGATTGCACTATGGTCGGCCACGCTTTTCTTTGCTGGGGCGATCACCTGGGCAGGCTGGCAACCACAACCCAAAGCACCACGTCGGCGACCAACACATAGCACTGAAGGCGCTGCTCCAAATATCCTGATGATCGGCTCGGATACCTTGCGCGCCGACCGCCTGGGCGCTATGGGCTACCGGCGCGCCTTAACCCCGCATATCGACCAACTGGCAGAATCGGGCGCGTTGTTTGCCAACTGCTACGTGCCATGTGCGCGCACGGCACCCAGCCTGATTTCGATGTTGACTGGCACCTGGCCGCACACCCATGGCATACGTGATAATTTTGTCGACGACGAGAACACGCGACTGAAAGTGGACGCGCTGCCCACGCTGCTGAAAAAGATCGGTTACCGCACGGCAGCCATTTCTGACTGGTGCGGCGGCGACATGGGCAAGTTTTCCTTCGGCTTCGATTACACCGACCTGCCAGCCGACCAATGGAACCTGAAATATCTGATTCGCCAGGGCCCCAAGGATTTGCGCCTGTTCGTATCTCTGTTCACCCACAACCGGCTGGGGCGTCTGCTGCTGCCCGAGTTGTACTACCTGGGCGGGGTGCCGCTTACCCAGCCAATGGGGAAACGCGCTCGACGGTTGGTGTCGCGACTGTCTGAAAGCGCCGAGCCATTTTTTCTTAACATTTTCTATTCCACCACACACCCCCCGTTCGCCTCGGAATGGCCGTGGTATACACGCTTTTCCGATCCCGCCTATGCCGGGGAATCCAAATTCGCAATGTCACGGCTCACCGATCCGTTCGAGATCATTCGCCGCCAGGGCGCGCCCAAGGAGGAGTTCGATCTCGATCAAATCATCGATTTGTACGACGGCTGCGTGGCAGAGTTTGACGACGAAGTGGGCAAGATGCTTTCGCATCTTGAAGCCTGCGGGCTTTCGGACAACACAATTGTTGTTGTGTATTCTGATCATGGCATGGAATTTTTTGAGCACGACACGTGGGGGCAAGGCAATTCGGCTGTAGGCGAAGCCAGCCCACGGATTCCGCTTGTAATCCGCGACCCACGCCGTCCCGCGCGCGGCAAAATAGACAAGGTGGTGCGCTCGATCGATCTCGCCCCCACCCTGCTCGATCTTGCCGGCGCCCCTCCTGTCATGAGCATGGATGGCGTATCCCTCACAGGCTGCCTGTCAGAGAACGGCGTCTGTCCCGAACTCGATGCGTTCAATGAAACCGGAATCTGGATTACAAAAATCCCCGGCATGCCCGACTCACATCTGCACTATCCGGATTTGCTTGAAATCATGGAAGTGCCTGACCGCGAGCACGGCACGCTGGGGATCAAACAGAACTACTGGGTGGAAATCCTTGCCGCCAAGGACAGAATGATCCGCCGTGGGCGCTGGAAGCTTGTTTACCAACCACTCGATAATGGCGAACTGGTAAGTCTATTCGATTTGGATTCTGATCCGGAATGTCGTCATGACGTATCCGGTAACAACCCCACTATTAGGCTTGATCTAGAGCAGACGCTCAGGAAGTGGATGCAATCGACTACGCAAATTTAATGTCGTGAATCAGAAATATCGCAACATGAAACGGCGCATTTTACCCGTCAGGCTGTCGGGTAAAATCCATCCGTTTCATTATGTCCCCCTATTTCTGATTCACGACACGAGTCGGTTCTCGGACTCACTCAACACAGAACCGGCAATAGGGATTCGACGGCGTACCAATTTTTGACGGCACATATTCTGGTGGCTGCTTTTGCTCAGTAGTCGCTGTCTGCTTATTTGGTTCGGATGCCTGACCTGCTCCCACTGCCGATTCTGGCACAGCTTCCGGTTTGTTTGCCCCTTTGCCACTCTCTTCTGACATAGATTCAGCAACTGGATCAGGGTAGGGCAACTTTCCACCGAACTCGATGTATCGGCGCTTGAGTCCTTTTGAATTTGGGTTACGTTTCAAGCCTTCAATTGCCTTTTCCAGCGCCTTCTCCTTGTTGCCTGTTTCGTAATACTGATCAGCTAGTGCCTGGTAAACATCTGGGGAGTCGAGCTTATAGTTCAAAGCCTTGTTGAATTCCGCCGCAGCCTCTGCTTTCCTTCCGAGCATCTTCAAGGCACGGGCTTTACCCACATGGGCATCACCGATCCTGCCTGCAAATTGATCGGGGCGCTGCAGCACATAATCGAAATTATTGATTGCGACATCCAGGTAATATTTCATTTCGCCTTTATCCCGAATTGAGGAATAGGCGCGATTGGTGAAACGTAAAGCGTCACAGTAGTGCCCCTGATAGCGCCCCCCTCCGCCAGGCATGCCATATGCCTCGCACATTGCCACCTCTGCGGGCGTGGCGCCGTAGGGAAGAACGGCCCACACCGGCATGGCGCTTAGTAGTAATACGCCCATTAAATACTTATTCATACTGCTTTACTCCTTGTCATTTCCAGGCATAGGGAGCGTGTTTTCTGCGCGACCCTTTCCCAGGAAAAATCTTCACGCACTCGAGACAAACCCTGGTGCCCCATTGTGATGACATCATCTTGTCCAGATAACAGTCGAGTCAAACCTGTTACCACTGACTCGACCGAGGTCCCGTCAACCCGCAGACCCGTCACCCCATCGAGTACCGCCGCGCCGGTACCACCAGCATTCCCTGCAAGCACAGGTTTTCCACAGGCAGCGGCTTCAATGAAGACCATGCCAAAGCCTTCATTGTCTCCATTGATTTCACGGTTGGGCATGGCAAACACGTTGGCGGCATTCATCCAGCGTGGCATATCAGTATCGCTTACCGCGCCAATTCGAGTGACCATGCCCTGCAGGTGATGTTCCGCAATCAAGCCATCCAGGTAATCAGCATCTTCGCCGATCCCCCCGATGACATAGCGCACGGACATGCCTTCGGTTCGCAGTTGCGCCACCGCGCGGATCATCTGGTCAAACCCTTTGCGCCGCGACAAACGCCCAGCCGAGAAAATCAATTTTTCATCAGGCCGAACTCCCAGGCTTTCACGTAACCCGGCGGTATCCAGCCCCGGCCTGAACACTGCGACGTCAACGCCAGGATAAATGATCGTGATACCCGCCGAATCAATCCCCATGCCCAAAAGCGTATCGCGCGTATGTTCGCTGTTGGCGATTACGCGGTCGGCATGGCGCAAAGCAAACCGCATGGCGCGGTATTTGCCGCCGCGCCCCCAGGTAGTGAGTTCCTCGCCGTGGGCGTAGATCACCACGGGCCGAAAGGTCAGCCGCGCCACGGCCAATGCCACCAGCCCTTCCGGCAATGCGCGAAAAGCATGGATGGCATCGAAGCGATGCGTAAGCGCCAGCCACAGCGATGTGAAAAAAAATCGCGCATACATTGCCAGCGATTCGGGGCGCAGCCAAGGGACACGCTTGAGGCTTAACCGATGGATGGTGTTGGGGTGTGACGCGTCGACTTCTGCAGCGCCGGGCACGTCGGCAGTGACAATGTGGATCTCCTTGCCTCCCAACCGTTTATACACTTCTGCCGCCCACACGGCGGTGCCGCCCTTGGTGGGCAAAAACAATTCGGTCAGCACCAACAAACGGTTCAAGCGCTCACCCTTTCAACATCGACAATACTTGACGCAGGCTTTTCCAGCCGGGGCGCGCGGTCAGCGAGGGCAACACGGCGCCGATGGCGGCAACGCGCTGGCCACTTTTGCTCAGCGCACAACCGAGGTTGTAGCGGGCGCTTTGCAAGCGTGCCGCCACCCCCAGTCTGACGGCAAAGGGGAAGTTCTCCGCCTGCCGTGCCAGATCCCGCAGTGTGCGCACATTTTCGCGCTGCGCCGCAACCGGGTGACGACGCGTGGCGCTGCCGCCGTGAATCACATAGACCCCCAGGCTTTGACAGACCACGCCCACACGCCGGCTCTTGGCCACCAGCCGGGTCAGTAAATGGACGTCTTCGCAGACCTTGAAGCCGGTGGGATAGCCCCCCAATTCGACGAAGCGGGCACGCGGAACCGAAAGCGTATGGGTATCGCCAAAATGGTCAGCCACGAAAGCGGCAATCTCACTAGCGGTTTCCATCACCACCCGATTTGCACCCGCCGCTTTGGTTAGCATTTTGATGCCTGATTCGTGCTGCGCCATCGAGGTGCCGAGCAGGACGCCCTGTTCATTCCGGTATTCATAGTCGCCGGTCAGAAAATCCAGTGTGGGATCTTCTGCAATCCATTCGGCATGAAGCTTCAGTCGGTCGGGCGCAACCCAATCGTCGGCATCGAGAAACGCCAGCCAGGTGCCTGTAGCCGCCGCAGCACCGGCATTGCGCGCAACCGAAACACCTTTATTGGGTTGCTGGATCAGTTGTACGGCATTACCGTATGCGCGTGCAATTTCGGCTGTGGCATCAGTCGAACCATCGTCCACCACAATGATCTCGTGCGCAGGCCAGCTTTGTGTCAGCACTGATTCGATCGCCCGCTTGAGCGTGGCTGCAGAGTTGAATGCTGGAATGATCACCGAAAAAAGCGGATTCATATGGCCCACTCCAACCCGGCCAGCAGCAGCGCCAGCCCGCTTATCCGGGCCACCCGGCGAAAGCGTAGAATCTCGTCCAGACGAGCAAGCCAGGCTGCCAGACGCGGCTTGAAGCAGGTTTCGACCCAGGCCGGGTCGCGGATTTGCAGGGCCTGAGCCAGTTCAATCGAAGCAAGAAAGCGCACATCGGGGCATGCGGCCAGGGCTTGGTTCAACCCGTCTTCGAGTATTGCGAAACTGTTATCCACCGATTGCAGAAAATTGAAGCGGTGCGTTTCTGCCAGACATGCTCGGCCCTGCCGCGCACGCGTTTGCAAACCTTCCAGCAAACGCGGCGGCGCATGACCGAGCTCAGGCTCGAAATACACATCGCGCACCAGATAGGTTTGCCCGGACAGTGAACACTCACCCGACAGCATGATGTGATCGACACAACCCGGTTGGCCTGTCGCATCTCGACAGGTGGCACGTCGTCCGGGGGTGATGATGACTTCGACACCTGCCTGCGCCCAGGCGGCTTCGACAGTCTCGTTCCAGACAAACGTCGTAGCCACCGCGACCCGGGGGGGGCTGCCCATCACAGCCTGGTAAGCCGCAGCTTCGGCTGCTGCGGCTTCCTGTATGGATTCGGCGGACAACTCGCGCGACGGCAGGCTGGCCGCATCCACCCAGCGACTTTGCAGATGCGAGGGCAAAGCCTCGGTCAGTGCAGGCTCGGGCTGGGTCAGCCAATCGCGCACCTTGGGGTTGGTTTGTGCTGCGGCCAGCACCGCAGGCGGCCAGTAATGGCATTGGCCATGCAGTTGCGGTGCGAACACGCCGGCATCGATGCCGGCGTGCATCGCGGCGCGCACGTTGTCAAAGCACGAATCGGCCAGGGATAATGCGTGATATTCGCTCGTGCCGGACGCGGCAACGCGCGGGCCATCCGGAACCTCCAGGATCACGCCCAGCGTCATCACGGCCGGCCTACCGCTGCCATCCCGCACCCGCTGCAGCAGTGCCGACAAGCGGTTGAGCGCGTCGGCCTGCGCCAGCGGCCCGGCGCCCCAATCATCGCTTTCGATGATGAGCACCGGCTGACGCAGCACCGGTTCGCGCCAGCGCGCGACCAGGGGGCCGGCAAACGCCAGCAGCACAGCCGCCCACAGCAAAAGTACCGCAGCAAAAGCGAGTGCTAACACCGTCATCAATAGCCCATCCGTTCAGACGCCTCGGCCACCAGCGGCAGCACGCGTTCAATCTTTTCCCGATTGCGGCTGTCTTTCCATTTGTCCAGGCGGATCTCGGAAAACGCGTTGTAGGGGATATCGAGCACGCCGGCACAATGCGCCTGCAGTCGTGCATCGAATTCGAGCCCGCAGCCTTCGAAGACCTGACGGAAGGTGGCGACTGGATCACGCAGAAAATCTTCGTAAAACACCTCGACCCATTGTTGCGCCGGCACATGGGCCCTGGCATCGAGGATGGCCTGGTTGATGGCGACGTATTGAAATGCGGCAACGTCCTCGACCGGGGCATTCACGTACTCGCGCCAGCCATCGGCGAGAAAGAAGCACCACTGGGTCAGCTGCCCGTTTTCGACCGCGACGCTCGCG
>JBKJIS010000265.1:0-10141 GCA_046598305.1 Thiobacillus sp. | reverse complement strand
GGGGGGGCAACCTCCGCTTGACCCCAAGAGCGACGAACCCGACTTTCAGACCGACGCGACACGTCGTTTCAAGGCTGATGCAGCAGCCCAGGCGCGCCTGGCCAGCACGCACAAACTAAACACGATGTCTGGCCGCGATTTTGATGCGGTTTTTTATCCGGGCGGCCACGGCCCGTTATGGGATCTGGCTGAGGACGCGTCGTCCATTGCTCTGATCGAAAACATGCTGGCTGCGGGCAAGCCGATTGCCACCGTGTGTCATGCCCCTGCCGTGCTGCGCCATCCCAAGGCTGCGGATGGCAAGTCCGTGGTACATGGAAAATCCGTGACGGGTTTTACCAACACCGAAGAAGCCGCGGTCGGGTTGACCGATGTGGTGCCGTTTCTGATTGAGGATATGCTCAGCAGGAATGGTGGAAAGTATGTCAAAGGCGAGGATTGGCAGCCCTTTGTTCAGACCGATGGCCTGCTGATCACCGGACAGAATCCGGCTTCGTCGGCACCCGCCGCCAAGGCATTGTTGACTGCGCTCGGCCCTACCTGAAGCCAAACCGGATTCCAGAGAGGACAGACTGAGAGAATAAATGGGGCCACGGTTTTTCGTACAAAAGCTAAAGGGGGCAGCTTGGATTGTTTATCGGGATGATGGGGTGCCGAAAACAAAAAAATCTGATTATTCGATTGACTCAACACCATTTCATGTGTAAATATTACTACATGAATGTAGAAATAACTACATGGCTACTCATCGTCATGACGCTCCCCACGCAAAACGCCACTGCGCGCATGCGCATCTGGCGTGGCCTGAAAGGCTTGGGGTGCGCGGCGTTACGCGACGGGGCCTGGCTGTTGCCGGAAACGGCCACCACGCGGCAGGCGCTGGAAGCACTGGCGAGTGAAACCCACACCGAAGGCGGGTCAGCCTGGTTGTTACAACTGAACGCAGACGCATCGCAATCCTCCGCATTTCGCGAGATGTTTGATCGCACAAGCGAGTACGCTGAACTGCTGGCAGACCTGACGCGCTTCGATCCCCTGGCTTGCGATGCCTCTGCCAATAAAACGCTTAAAGTCTTGCGTCGTCGTTTTGAAACGCTGGTCGAGCAGGATTATTTTCCGGGTTCGGGCAAAGTCGAAACCGAAGCGCGACTGCGGACCGCTGAAGCTGCGTTGGTAGCCCGCCTCTCACCCAACGAACCGCATTCACAGCGCGGCCAACCCGAGCGTCTCGATCCCGCTGACTATCAAAAAAAAACTTGGGCCACCCGACAAAACCTGTGGGTAGACCGGCTGGCTTCGGCCTGGCTGATTCATCGCTTCATCGATCACAAGCCGCGCTTTATCTGGCTCGAGCGTCCCGAGGATTGTCCGGCAAAAGCATTGGGCTTTGATTTCGATGGCGCGCGCTTCACCCACGTCGGGCACCGAGTCACGTTTGAAACCCTGCTCGCCAGTTTTGGGCTGGAAAGTGATGTTGCCTTAATGCGCATTGGCACGATGGTCCATGCCCTCGACGTGGGGGGCGACGCAGCGGAGGCGGCGGGCTTCGAGGCGCTACTGAAAGGCCTGAAAACACGCACCCAAGATGACGATGCCTTGCTCAAACAAGGCGGACAAATGCTGGACGATTTATACGCTGCTTTTTCCAACCCCTAGTTTGAGGATGCCATTTTGACCCCCCCAACCGAACGTCCCGCCCACCCCAGCTTCTGGGAGGCATTCAAATACTGGCTGGTCCTCGGGTTTATCAGTTTCGGCGGTCCCGCCGGTCAGATTTCCATCATGCATCAGGAGTTGGTGGAAAAGCGGCGCTGGATTTCCGAGCGACGCTTCCTGCACGCCCTCAACTACTGCATGGTGCTGCCCGGGCCCGAGGCGCAGCAGCTCGCCATCTACATCGGCTGGATGCTGCATCGAAGCTGGGGCGGCATCGTTGCCGGCACGCTGTTCCTGCTGCCATCGCTCTTCATTCTGACTGGGCTCACCTATGTCTACCTCGCCTTCGGTGACTTGACCTTCGTGCAGGGCGTGTTCAACGGCATCAAGCCGGCGGTGGTCGCCATCGTGGTGTTCGCCGCCTGGCGTATCGGTTCACGCGCGCTGAAGAATAATCTGTTGTGGGCGATGGCCGCCCTATCCTTCATTGCCATTTTCGCCTTCCGTATCCCCTTCCCCTACATCGTCCTTGGCGCCGCCATACTGGGCTTCATCGGTGGCAAGGTGATGCCGGATAAGTTCAAGGTGGGTGGCGGTCATAGCGCCAGCGACAAATCCTATGGCCCAGCCCTGATCGACGACGATACGCCGCCCCCCGCGCATACCAAGTTCAGGCCCGCTCGGCTGGCAATCCTGATCGGCTTGTTCGGCGCACTGTGGGCTGCCGCAATGCTGATGCTGCCCGCCGGCACGCTGCACGACATGGGCGTATTCTTCACCAAGGCTGCGCTGCTCACCTTCGGCGGTGCCTATGCCGTTCTGCCTTATGTGTACCAGGGCGCTGTGGAGCATTATCAGTGGCTGACCGGCACGCAAATGATCGACGGCCTGGCGCTGGGCGAAACAACGCCGGGACCCTTGATCATGGTGGTGGCGTTCGTCGGCTTCGTCGGCGCCTGGACCAAGGAAATATTCGGCCCCGATGCCCTATTCATGGCCGGATTTGCCGGGGCTGTGGTGGCGACTTTCTTCACCTTCCTGCCTTCGTACCTGTTCATTCTGGCCGGTGCGCCACTGGTGGAAGCCACCCACGGCGACCTCAAGTTCACCGCACCGCTGACCGGCATCACCGCTGCCGTGGTGGGGGTAATTCTGAACCTCGGAGTGTTCTTTGGCTGGCACGTAATCTGGCCACGCGCAACCGAAGCCGCGCCGTTCTCTGGTGGCTTCGAGTGGTTTTACGCACTGATTTCCATAGCTGCCTTTATCGCACTATGGAAATACAAGATGGACATCATGAAAGTGATTGGGGCCTGTGCCGCGATCGGTCTTGTTTACACCTACCTCGTTTTAGGAGTCTGAATCCATGGAGCGCACCATCCAACCCGACACCCTGAAAACCGAACTGGCCGGAAAACTGATTCTGGACGTGCGTCGCACCGCCGATCGGGACGCCGCGCCCGAGCACCTGCCCGGCGCGCAATGGAAAAACCCGGAACACGTCGCCGAGTGGGTCGAGCGTTTGCCCAAAGATCAGGAGATCGTTCTCTACTGTGCGCGCGGAGGCAGCGTGTCCAACAGCGTGGTTGACGCCCTGCAGGCCCGGGGCCTGAATGCCCGCTTTATCGAAGGCGGCATCGAAGGCTGGAAGACGGCGGGCGGCGAGGTCAGCTAAACCTGTTTCTCTGACCGAGCGTTCTTGGCGCTCGCTTCATCACGGCTTGCGCCACAAGGCCTGCCAGCCCGCGTGCCCCAAGATTTCAAGTGTCTCGATGTTGCGCTCATAAATCGTTTCCGCTTCGGGAAACGCCGCCACGGCGCGCTCAATGCTGGCCTCGCGCAGCAGGTGCAGGATGGGAAACGGCGCGCGGTTGGTGTAGTTACCCATGTCGTTGGGCTCGGTCCCTTCGAACTGGAACTGCGGGTGAAAGCTGGCGATCTGGAGAATGCCTTCCAGCTCGTGTTCCTCCACTGCCGCATCGGCTAGTTGCATGAAATCGTTGAAGTCGAGAAAGTCCGGCAGCAGCGTAGGATGGACCAGCAAGGTGGTGTCGACTTCATTGGGGTCGGAGGTAGCCAGAAAATCCAGCTCGCGGTCGAGGTCTTCCAGCAAGCCGTCCAGGTGGTTGGCGTGGCTCACCACGATGCGCACCTGGTTCTTGACATAAACCGCCTTGGCAAAGGGGCACAGATTAAGACCGATCACGGCTTTTTCCAGCCATTCCCGGGTGGCTGCGATGACGGATTCGTCGTCCATTTTTACTCCTGATGCTGCCTGTAAGGCCGGAACTTTAACGGATACAATGCTTTATTGTTCGACGTTAACGCAGTTCACCCCGCCCACACCATGAAAAGTAGCGCTATTCGCCAGAGTTTCCTCGATTATTTTGCCTCCAAAGGCCACACCATCGTCGCCAGCAGCCCGCTGGTGCCGGGCAACGATCCCACCCTGTTGTTTACCAACGCCGGCATGGTGCAGTTCAAGGATGTGTTCACCGGCCAGGACACGCGGCCCTACACCCGCGCGGTGTCGTCGCAGCGTTGCGTGCGCGCGGGCGGCAAGCACAACGATCTGGAAAACGTCGGCTACACGGCGCGCCACCACACTTTTTTCGAGATGCTGGGCAACTTCAGCTTCGGCGATTATTTCAAGCAGGACGCGATCAAGTACGCTTGGGAATTTCTCACCCAGGAATTAAAGCTGCCGGCCGACAAGCTGTGGGTCACGGTCTACGCCGAGGATGACGAAGCCTACGACATCTGGCACCACGACATCGGCGTGCCGAAAGACCGCATTGTCCGCATCGGCGACAACAAGGGCGCGCGCTACGCATCGGACAACTTCTGGGCGATGGGCGATACCGGCCCGTGCGGCCCCTGCACCGAAATCTTCTACGACCACGGCGCGGAAATCTCCGGCGGCCCGCCCGGTTCGCCCGACGAAGACGGCGACCGCTACATCGAAATCTGGAACAACGTGTTCATGCAGTTCAACCGCGATGAATCGGGGACGATGCATCCACTGCCCAAACCCTCGGTCGACACTGGCATGGGGCTGGAGCGCATTTCGGCGGTGATGCAGCATGTGCATTCCAATTACGAGATCGATCTGTTTCAGGCGCTGATTCAAGCTGCCGCACGCGAAACCCAAACAACTGATCTCGGGTTTAATTCACTCAAGGTCATTGCCGACCATATCCGCGCCTGCTCCTTCCTCATCGTTGATGGCGTCATCCCCGGCAACGAAGGGCGCGGCTATGTGCTGCGCCGCATCATCCGCCGCGCGATTCGCCACGGCTACAAGCTGGGCGTGCGTTCGGCTTTTTTCAACCGCATGGTGCCCGACTTGGTGGCGGTGATGGGCGTTGCCTATCCCGAACTGGTCAAGGCGCAAAACCGGGTGATCGACATCCTGCGGCAGGAAGAAGAACGCTTTTTCGAGACCATTGAACATGGCATGGGCATCCTCGAAGCAACGTTAAACACCCTGCCTGCCGGTGGCAGCTTCGACGGCGAACTGGCATTCAAGTTGCACGATACCTACGGCTTTCCGCTCGATCTCACCGCCGACATCTGTCGCGAAGCCGGCATGACTGTCGACACGGCGGCTTTCGACACCGCCATGCAGCGGCAAAAGACTCAGGCGCGCGCAGCCGGCAAGTTCAAACTCGGTGCTGGCCTGGATTACACCGGCGAAGCCACGACTTTCCACGGCTACGACACGCTGGCGCACGACGGCACCATCCTTGCCCTTTACAAGGACGGCACGGCAGTCAACCAGCTGAACGAGGGCGAACTCGGCGTGGTGGTGCTCGACCACACGCCGTTCTACGCCGAATCCGGCGGCCAGGCCGGCGATTGCGGGGTGGTGCAGGCGGCAGGCGGCACGTTCGCGGTGGAAGACACGCTGAAAATCCAGGCACAGGTATTCGGCCACCATGGCGTGGTCAAAACCGGCACGCTCAAACGGGGTGAATCCGTTTCGGCCAAGGTCGATGAATTGGCGCGCGCCCGCACCATGCGCAACCACTCGGTGACCCACCTGATGCACAAGGCCTTGCACGATGTGCTGGGCGAACACGTGCAGCAAAAAGGCTCGCTGGTCGACAGCGAAAAAACCCGCTTTGACTTTGTGCAACCGAGCCCGATGAGCGACGCGCAAATTCGCGAAGTGGAGATCCGGGTCAACTCTGAGATCCTCGCCAACCAGGCCACTCAGGCGCGCGTGATGGCCATTGAAGACGCGCAGAAAACTGGCGCGACGATGTTGTTTGGCGAGAAATACGGCGACGAAGTACGTGTGCTCGCTATTGGCAACTCGCGCGAACTGTGCGGTGGCACCCACGTGGCACGAACCGGCGATATTGGCTTGTTCAAGGTCATTGGCGAATCCGGCGTCGCGGCCGGCGTACGGCGGATCGAAGCAGTAACCGGCGACAACGCACTGGCCTATGTGCAAACGCGCGAACAGGAAATCCGCCAGGCTGCAGCAGCCTTGAAGGCGCAACCGTCTGAACTCGGCACCAAACTGGCCCAGATGCTCGACACCGTACGTGCGCTTGAAAAAGAACTGGATCGCCTGAAATCCAAACTCGCCGCCAGCGCGGGAGACGAACTGGTACAGCGGGCAGTCAATATCGGTGGAGTGCAGGTCTTGGCAGCTCAGCTCGACGGAGTCGATGCCAAAGGCTTGCGCGAAACCGCCGACAAACTGCGCGACAAACTGAAATCGTGTGCGCTGGTCCTCGGCACGGTTATTGATGGGAAAGTCAGCCTGATTGCTGCTGTCACCCCTGACGTCATTAGCAAGATCAAAGCCGGTGATCTGGTCAATTTTGTCGCCACTCAGGTGGGGGGGAAAGGCGGCGGAAAACCCGACTTGGCGATGGCGGGCGGGACTGAGCCCGCACAATTGCCCGCTGCCCTGGAATCCGTACCTGACTGGGTAAAGAACAAGCTAGTGTCGTGAATCAGAAATAGGGGAACAAAATGAAACGGATGGATTTTTTCGCATGGCAAGGCGCGAGGAGGCGACATAGCTAGCTCTATGGCAACGACGAGCAACGCCGCCATGCGGAAAAAGACGCCGTTTCATGTTGCGATATTTCTGATTCACGACACTAGGTTGATCGCCGGGTACAGATTTTACTCAATCAACCGTATAGTGTTTGAGGACATGTTGCCCTGATCGCTTAAACCATGAATTCCCTCGCCGAAAATATTGCTTCTGGAATTGCTCGTCTGTTGCCAACCGGCAAGCCGGCTAACGACCCCCTTGTTAGCATCAAGGCGGCCACAAGCTGGATCGCGGGGCTGCCCGCTGGTGATGTCTACAAGAGCCAGCAGGCCATCTATAACGAGCTTAAGCGCTTCAACGAAACCGCATCGGAGTTCACAAAAGACCGTCTGGCTATCTTCATGTTGCTGGACGTGAAGTCGCGAGACCTGCAGGACACGCTGGTTCGCCAATATTTGCGCAATCCGCGCATGTCTCGACAGGTGGAAAGTCAGCTCTGGCACGCGGTATATGGCTTGAACTGGGAAATTGCACGGGGCTATCACACCTTCGTGTTGCATATTTCCCACGAAACCGGAAAAACCCAACGGGATGCTTCGATTCCGCTTATTACCCTGCGTGCCATTCGCGCATTTGGCCATTTACTGAAATGGCGCGCCATTCGCTATTTATCCGTCAGCGAAAAACTCTGGCTCAGATTGCATAACCTGTACCGGATTGCCGAAACCCACGATTTCCATGGGCAACTCCAACGCGCCTATCCTGATGAAACAACCGAAGGCAGTTGCCAATCAGCCTACCTGCACACGTTGATGCTGAACCTGGCCAATTCCGGCACGCTCTACCCCAAGCAGCTCGATCTGCTGGATCGTTGGTTATGCCTGTGGCATGACCAACTCAAACTCGACACCCAACTGGATACTGAAATCCATACGTTTTCCGTTGATATGTCAGCCGATCAGGGGCCACGCCGGGTTCGCAAACCCGACACCGAGAAACCCATTCGATTTTGGTCCACGGCCGATCTCTTGCTCGTGGTGCAAGCCCTTCAAAACGCGCTGAAAAAAGGCGGCACCCCTGCACAACTTGGTTTGGGCGACAACGCCCGTGCCGCCGAAAGCATCGAACTGCTAGATCATCTCCAGCACCAATGGGCTTCACTCGAGGACCGCGAACAACGCCGGGCCCCGCGTGCCACCACCAAACGACTGGTCAATGTTGCGCATGGTCTGAACGCTATTTTCGGTCAACTCAAGGAGGCAAATTCGCCTCCCCGAGTGTCGCCTTATGGCACAGGTCTCAACTACCATGAAGAAAGTGATGTGCGGGTGTATGGCTTTATCACCGAACGCACACGTGAACGCGTTGAGCCTACGCAGCCCCTTGCCGCACATGCCGCAATCAATGCCCCCGACGTCGAACGTTGGGTCATGCACGACGAAAGCGAGTGCGGCTTTGGTGCGGTTGTCGAATCACGCGACAAGGATTGGCTGCGGGTGGGCGCTCTGATTGGCATCAAATCGCACGAGTCCGACACATGGCAGCTTGGCATTGTGCGCCGCTTGTCGCGTATCAATAACGATACCAGTTCGGTCGGGATTGAAACATTGACCGAACTCCCTTCGCTGATCTCCCTGCAAGATGCCGGCACGGCTGATTACACCGTCAAAAGCTCAGTCCACAACCCACCCACCCTGCCAAATTCAGGTTTGGTCCTGGCAGACAGCAAAGGCAACCACACTCTTGTTCTCGATCCTGTGCATTATTTGTCCGGAAAAGTATGTCAGGTCAACGACGCAACCGGCCTCAAGCTGATTGTGTTGGGCAAGCCAATCGAGAGCAGCGAAGGCTGGATTCATGTAACGATCCAGCCTGTGGAGGGCTAAACAGACGCTATCCGGCCCGCCCAGGCAGTGCAAACCGCCACCCGGCCTGCCAATCTGGTTTAACTTTGTCTGTGTCTCTGGCACAATCGGCGAAAATCCGACACGCGTAGAATAAATGACGCCTCCACAGATGTCGACGCGATTTCGCATTTATGCCCCGAAGGGGGTCCACTCGACCCGGAGAACATGTGGCCCATACCAACAAGCCTGGTTTGCTGATCGTTGATGACGATCCGCTGATTTCCGATACGCTCACCTATGTATTGAGCAAGGATTTCGACATCTCGGCCGCCGAGTCACGTGCCCAGGTTAAAAGCCTGCTGATGCAACTGGATGAGCCACCCCAGTTAGCCTTGGTTGATCTGGGCCTACCGCCGCATCCACATAAGCCCGATGAGGGCTTTGCGCTGATCGCAGACCTGTTGAGCATTTCCCCAAGCATCAAGATTCTGGTCCTTTCCGGCCAGAGCGACGAAGCCAACGCACGTCACGCGCGGGCGCTGGGTGCGATCGATTTCGTGGCCAAACCCTGCGAGCCCGAGCGGCTCAAGTCGCTGCTCTTCAATGCACTGCTGGTTCAGGATGCAGAACGTAGCGCTGAAAAATCGCCTGCACCCGTCAAAGACTCCGGCATCGTGGGCGAAAGTCCGGCCATGGACAAACTGCGGGAGCAAATCAAGCAATATGCTGCCGCACCCTTCCCTGTCCTGATCGAAGGCGAATCGGGTAGCGGAAAAGAGCGGGTCGCATCCAGCCTGCACCAGTTGTCACCCCGGGCACCCAAACCCTATCTGGCACTGAACTGTGCGGCCATTTCGCCGACGCTGGTCGAACCCACCTTGTTCGGTTACGCCAAGGGTGCGTTCACCGGCGCGACCAGCGCCCGTGCCGGTTATTTCGAAGAAGCCGAAAATGGCACCCTGTTCCTCGATGAAATCGGCGAGCTGCCGCTGGAACTGCAAGCCAAATTGTTGCGGGTGCTGGAAAACGGCGAATACCAGCGCGTCGGCGAAACCCAGCCGCGCTTTTCCAATGCGCGCGTAGTCACCGCCACCAACCGCGACCTGCGTGCAGAAATCAAGGCCGGCCGCTTTCGCACCGACCTTTATCACCGGCTGTCGGTGTTCTCCATCGCGGTGCCACCGCTGCGAGAAATGGGCCAGGACAAACTCACCCTGCTCAATCACTTCCGCGGCTTTTACGCCCACGAGGCTAAAAGCCAGGCGTTTTCGCTCGATTCACGCGCGCAGCAAATGTGGGATGATTACCATTTTCCTGGCAACGTGCGCGAGCTGCGCAACATCGCCATCCGCCTGACCACCAAATACCCTGGTTTGACGGTCAACGCCCAGCAACTGGAAGACGAACTCGATACCGACCAAGCCTATCCGCAGGAAATCCTGCTTGCCAACGACGGTAAAGTGCTGATCGATCTGGCCCGCAAGCAGTTGCAGACCGTGGCCAATTTCAACCTCGATGTCACCCTGCGCCAGTGGGAAAAATCCTACGTCGAAGCCGCGCTCAACATGACCCACGGCAACCTGTCGCAGGCCGCAAAGTTGCTCGGCATCAACCGCACCAC
>JBKJIS010000296.1:0-5646 GCA_046598305.1 Thiobacillus sp. | reverse complement strand
GATGGACCACCCATTCTGGCGCAGCAAGTTCACGCTGACCCAACCCGAAGAAATCCGCAGCATCCTCCAAAGCGGCATCACCGAGGTCTGGATAGATATTTCCAAGGGCCTGGATGTTCCGGAACGCACCGAGGCACCCGAGAAATCCGTGACCGAGGTGCTGATGAAGGCCGAGACCGCTCCGCAAGGCAAGGCCCCCAAGCCGACGTCGATGAGCGAAGAACTCGCGCGCGCTACCCTGATCTGCAAAGAGGGCAAGCAGGCTGTCGTCTCCATGTTCCGTGAAGTTCGTATGGGCCGTGCCGTCAGCACCGAAGGCATGGGCGAACTGGTCGAAGAAATCACCCAGTCCGTGCTCCGCAATCCTGGCGCATTAATCAGCCTTGCGCGCCTCAAGACCTCCGACGACTACACCTACATGCATTCCGTCGCAGTATGCGCATTGATGGCATCGCTGGCGCGTCAGCTGGGCCTGAACGAGCTGGAAATCCGGGAGGCGGGCATGGCCGGCCTGCTACACGATCTGGGCAAAGCGGTGATGCCGATGGACGTTTTGAACAAGCCCGGCAAGCTGACCGACGACGAATTCCGCATCATCAAGAGCCATCCGGTCGAGGGACACCGTCTTTTGCTCGAAGGCAAAAGCAGCAGTGAAATCGTGCTCGATGTCTGCCTGCACCACCACGAAAAAATCGATGGCAGTGGCTATCCCAACAAACTGGCGGGCGACCAGATTAGCCTCTACGCCAAGATGGGCGCGGTGTGTGACGTCTACGATGCGATTACCTCCGACCGCCCCTATAGAAAAGGCTGGGACCCTGCCGAGTCCATCCAGAAAATGTCGCAGTGGAGCACAGGGCATTTCGACGAAAACGTGTTCCAGGCCTTCGTCAAAAGCATCGGCATCTACCCCGTTGGTTCACTGGTGAAGCTCAGTTCCGGTCGTCTGGCGGTCGTGCTCGAACAATCGAAAAAATCCCTGCTTGCACCGCGAATCAAGGTGTTCTTTTCAACAAAATCTCAGACGTACATCGTGCCGGAGGTCCTCGACCTTTCACACCCTGGCGTGATGGAAAAGATTGTCGGCCGCGAGGATGCAGTGACGTGGGGCATCAACAACCTCGACGCGCTCTGGCCGAGCTGAGTAAACGCCCACTTACCGTATGCCTTCGCTACCCAAGCCACTTGGCATTCGCCGCCAGCGCGTCACAACAATTGGGCACCGAGTTGGTTTACGGCGATGCTGGCTTTGATGGAACTGCTTTAAACAAAGCCAGTGCCTGCTCCCGTTGCATGGCGTGATCGACAATCGGCGCAGGATAATCACGCTCCATCACGCATTGTGCTTGCTGTTGCGCCGCTGACGACAGCTTCCACGGGGCGTGGATATACTTATCCGGAACCCCGGCGAGTTCGGGCACATAACGGCGAATAAAGCTGCCGTTCGCATCGAATCGCTCGGATTGCGTCACCGGATTAAAGATGCGAAACCAGGGCTGCGCATCGCATCCCACGGACGCCGCCCACTGCCAGCCGCCACTGTTGGCGGCCAGATCAAAATCAATCAGCGTGTCGGCAAAATAGCGCTCGCCCAGGCGCCAGTCGACCAGCAAGTCCTTGGTCAGAAACGAAGCCGTCACCATGCGCAGGCGGTTGTGCATATAGCCCGTTTGATTGAGCTGACGCATCGCGGCGTCGACCAGCGGATAGCCGGTGCGCGCTTCGCACCAGGCCTCGAAATGCCCCGCCGGATTCGGCCACGGCAGGTCATCGTATTGCCGCTTGAAGGTGTGGCCTGCTGCCACATCGGGTCGGTGCCAGAGAATCTGATGATAGAAGTCGCGCCAGATCAGTTCGGACAACCAGGTTTCCGCACCGCGCCCCCCCTGTTGCCAGGCGGCCGCCGCAAGCTGACGGACCGAAACGGTTCCAAAGCGTAGATGCAGCGACAGGTACGACGGCCCTTTTATCGCGGGGAAGTCGCGCGTTTCTTGATAACGATCGATGCGACCCATGAAATCGTCCAGCAGCTGCGCGCCACCCGACATGCCGGCGGGCAGATTAAGTTCAGCCAGATTAGTCTGGACAAATCCCATAGCCTGCACCGTGGGAATGTCGGTTGAGCGTGCAGCCAGCCGATCAACATGGCGATCAACCGGATAGGCTTGCAGGTAATAAGGCGTCAGCGTTTTCAGCCAGGCCTTTTTATAGGGCGTAAAGACACTGTAGGGCGTGCCGCCGGCTGTGAGCACTTCTTCACGCTCAAAGATCACGGTGTCCTTGCTGTGATGAACGGCAATATTGTTGGCGTTGAGCGCGTGTCCAACCGCGGCGTCGCGCACCAACGCAGCGGGATCATCATCGTGATTGTAGAACACGGCATCTACCCGAAGCTCGGCCGCCAATTGAACGACCTCGTTGCGGGCAATGCCGTATTTGACGATAAGGCCACCCCCTTTGGCCTGCAAGGCGTGTTGCAATTCGGTTACGCTGGCATGGATGAATTCGACCCGCCGGTCGGCTGGATCGGCCAAGGCATCCAGTATTTCGCGGTCGAAAACAAACACGCAAAATACCTGCCGGGCACGTTTAAGTGCGTGGTAAAGGGCAGCATGATCGTAGTCGCGCAAGTCGCGACGAAACCAGACCAAGGCACGTGGGTATTCAGTCATGATGCTTGTGCGTCGCTATAGGGTAAGGGGTAGGTGTAAAAAGAGGTGTTGGCTGGATTTAAGGCAGATTACAATGAAAGGATCATGATGGAAACCGTTAACCTCACCCACAACTTCCTGATCGCCATGCCGGGCATGGTCGACCCCAATTTTCATGGCTCGCTGACTTATATCTGCGACCACAGCGAGCAAGGTGCGCTGGGTGTGGTGGTCAACCGACCGATCAATCTGGATCTGTCGACGCTGTTCGATCAGATCGGGCTGACCCTACCCGAGCGCCTGCGCGACAAACTCGTCTATTTCGGTGGCCCGGTTCAGACCGAGCGCGGCTTTGTGCTGCATACGCCCCCCCACACCTTCAGTTCCACCCTCACCGTCAAAGATATCGTCAGCCTCACCACGTCGAAAGACGTGCTGGAGGCAGTCAGCCAGGATGCAGGGCCGGAAAAATTCATGGTCTCACTGGGCTACGCGGGTTGGGCCGCCGGCCAGCTGGAAGAGGAAATCAAACAGAACGCCTGGCTTTCGGTGGCGGCCGACCCGCAAGTCATCTTCGACCTCGCCCCTGAAGAACGCCTGCCCGCCGCGATGAAGCTGCTGGGCGTCGACTTTGCCAGTTTGTCAGACGAAGCCGGACACGCTTGAACCCAGCAGACACCCACGGCACAGTACTGGCCTTCGACCTCGGCCTGAAACGCACCGGCGTCGCGTCGGGCGATCTCTCCATCGGCGTCGCGCATCCTCTCACGGTCATCCAGGCCGACTCCACCGATGCACGGCTCACGGCTATCGCCAAACTCATGACCGAATGGCAACCGGTATTGCTGGTGCTGGGTATCCCCACCCATGCCGATGGCGGCGAACACGAAATGACCCGGGTAGCCAAAAACTTCGCGCGTAAATTAGAATCGCGCTTCAATCTGCCCGTTTTTCTGGTGGACGAACGCCACACCAGCACAGCGGCCGAGTCTGAACTCCATGAGCGCGGGATCCACGGCAAAAAGAACAAGGCGCTAACGGATGCCGTTGCCGCGAAACTCATACTCCAAGGATTTTTCGATGCCCGCCTCACTGCCTGACGCCAACACCCTGATTACGCGACTCGCCGACGCCATTGCGCCCACGCTCACCGCCAACACCTTCATCGTCGGCATTCATACCGGTGGCGTGTGGGTGGCCGAGCGCCTGCATGCGATGTTGCGGTGCGCCCAACCCCTCGGCACGCTCGATATCTCGTTCTACCGCGACGACTTTTCCCGCATCGGCCTGCACCCACAGGTAAAACCCTCCACCCTGCCGGTTGACCTCGAAGGCCGTGACATCCTGCTTGTCGACGACGTATTGCACTCCGGTCGCACCGTGCGCGCGGCAATGAACGAACTGTTCGATTATGGTCGCCCCGCTTCGATCCGGCTGGCGGTACTGGTGGATCGAGGCGGCCACGAACTGCCGATCCGGCCCGATTTTGCGGGTCACACGCTCACCGTACCCAGTAATCAGAACATCAACCTGTCACGGCTTGACGATGGCCACTTGACCCTCACTCTTACATGAATCCACAACTCAATCCTGACGGTAGCCTGCACCACCTGCTTACGCTCGACGGCCTGCCGCGAACGATCCTGACGCACATTCTCGATACGGCAGAATCCTTTATGGATGTGGGCGAGCGCGAAGTGAAGAAAGTCCCGCTGTTGCGTGGAAAATCGATCTTCAATCTGTTTTTCGAACCCTCGACACGCACCCGCACCACGTTCGAGATCGCCGCCAAGCGCCTGTCCGCCGATGTGGTCAACCTCAATATCGCCACCTCCAGCCAGACCAAGGGCGAGGCGATTCTCGACACGGTCGACAATCTCGCCGCCATGCACGCCGACATGTTTATCGTGCGCCATGCACAATCGGGGGCGGCCCATTTCATCGCGCGCAATGTCGCGCCGCATATTTCGGTCATCAACGCCGGCGATGGTCGCCACTCACATCCGACGCAAGGCCTGCTCGACATGTTCACCATCCGTCGTTACAAGGGTGAGTTCCACAACCTGACCGTGGCCATCGTCGGCGACGTGCTGCATTCGCGCGTGGCGCGTTCGCAAATCCACGCGCTGACCACACTGGGGGTGCCAGAAGTCCGCGTGATTGGCCCGAAAACGCTGCTGCCCACCGGCGTTGAGCAGATGGGCGTCAAGGTCTACCACGACTTGGAAGCCGGTCTGCATGGCTGCGATGTGGTCATCACGCTGCGCCTGCAAAGCGAACGCATGAAAGGTGCGCTGCTGCCAAGCGCACAGGAATACTTCAAGTTCTTTGGCCTGACGCCGGCAAAGCTCGCGCTGGCGAAACCCGACGCCATCGTCATGCATCCGGGGCCGATGAACCGCGGCGTGGAAATCGACTCCGAAGTGGCCGACGGCCCGCAGTCGGTCATTCTGCCGCAGGTGACTTACGGCATTGCAGTGCGGATGGCGGTGATGGCGATTCTGGCGGGAGGGACGGCAGCATGAAAATTCATATCCAGAATGGCCGCGTGATCGATCCGATGAACGCGCGCGATGAAGTTGCTGACGTATTTGTGGTGGCCGGAAAGATTGTCGCGGTAGGCGAAGCACCACCCGATTTTCACGCCAATCGGGTCATCGACGCCAGCGGTCTGGTGGTGTGTCCCGGTCTGGTCGATTTGTCGGTGCGGCTGCGCGAGCCCGGCTTTGAATATCGCGCCACCCTCGAATCGGAAATGCTCGCTGCAGCCGCTGGCGGCATCACCTCGCTCGCCTGCCCGCCCGATACCGACCCGCCGCTGGACGAGCCGGGGCTCGTCGAGATGCTGAAATTCCGCGCAAAAAACCTGCCGGGCCCGCGCGTTTACCCGATTGGCGCATTGACCCAAAAACTCGAAGGCCGCCTGCTGACCGAGATGGCCGAGCTGACCGAAGCGGGCTGTCGCGCCTTTACCCAGGCCGACGCGGTGCCCGCC